>CAXUCS010000459.1:0-2397 GCA_964249365.1 uncultured Caulobacteraceae bacterium
CCACGACTCCGCGACCAGCGCTGCGCCGCTCCCGCGCCCAAGGGCGTAAAGCGCCTCGGAGAGGTTGGCGGTCGACGGGGCCGCGCCCTCTTCGGCGAGGAGCGCGGCGAGGCCGGGCGCGTCCGCCGGCCCGGCCGCGCGGATCTCAAGCCCGTGACGGCTCGCCGCCATCGTGTATCCCGGGCTCCGCCGCGGGCGAGGGGGGCTTCAGACTTCCCGCGAGGTCTTGAACGAAGGCCCGCATCTCCGGTCCGGGCTCCACGATGTTGGTTCCCGGCCCGCCGATGAAGCCGATCTTCTCGCGGGCGAAGAGGTCCAGCACCTCCGCATAGAGCCGGCTCCTGACCTGCGCCACGTCGCGGGCCGAGGCGGTGAAGGCGAAGCAGACGTAGTTGACCGAACCTCCCGAGGTGAGCGAGTCGATGAAGACGTGCGGCGCCGGATCGTCCAACACGTCCGGGTCGCGCTCCAGGAGTTCCCTCAAGGCCTGGGTCGCCCGCACCGAGTCGGCGGCCGAGCCGACGCCGATCTCCAGCCGCACCCGGCCGCGGGGATCGCCCAGCGTCTTGTTCTGCACCTGTTTGGTGATGAAGTCGGAGTTCGGCACGATCACGGTGGTGCGGTCAAAGGTCCTGACCTCCGTGGCCCGCACGCGGATTCGCTGGACGTCGCCCTCCACCCCGGCGCCGAGGTTCACCCAGTCGCCGACCTTCACCGGGCGCTCGACCAGCAGGATCAGGCCGGAGACGAAGTTCTGCACGATCTGCTGCAGGCCGAAGCCGATGCCGACGGAGAGCGCACTCGCCACCAGGGCGATCTGCTGGAAGCCGAGCCCCGCCGCCGCCAGCGCCCACAGGATCGCCAGGCCGACGCCGAGATAGCGCACCCCGGTGGAGACGGAGTTGCGTACCCCGGAGTCCCAGTCGGTCGCGGGCAGGTAGCGGCGGTCCACCCACCGCTGGATCAGCTGGACGACGCCGAGCCCGACCAGGAGGCTGGCCAGCCCCGCGCCGACCGAGCTCGGCGACACGGTGACCGAACCGATTCTCACGGCGTCCCCGAAATGGGCGAGGCGGCCGCCGAGCGCCTCGCCGCTGCTGCCGAAGCGGGTCAGCGCGAGACCGAGCGCGGCGAGCCCGATCGCGACCTGCAACACCGCCGAGGTCACCACGCCGAGCTGGTCCACCGTGGAGGGGCTGAGGTTGAGGACGCCGAGCAGGAGCCGGCCGAGCCAGCCCCGCGGGGCGAACAGCCGCGCCAGGGCGTCGTCGACGAAGCGGAGCAGGATGTAGGCCGTCGCCGCCACCACGCTGATCCAGAAGATCTGGCTGGAGACCAGGCGGGCGAAGGTCGTGAAGCCGCCCAGGACCGCGCCTACCGTGACCACTATGGCGAGCGACAGCGCCAGTGAGAGGAGGACGCGGCCGGGCCGGCCCACGGCCGCCTCCGGCCCCGCCTCTGCGGCCGCCTCCCGACCGTTCCCGAGCGCGACCAGCACCAGGCTCGCTACCCCGGCGTAGGCGAGCGCGATCAGGCAGTCGGCGGCGATGGTGGCGGCCAGGCTCGCGCCCACCACCACATTGATCCGGTTGAGGAGGAAGCCGGCCGCGGTGATCAGCGCCACCAGCCACGGCAGGGCGCGCATGCGTCCGGCCAGCCGCTCGGAGACGGGCAGGAGCGCATCCTCCGGATCGCCGGCGAGCTGGCGGCTCAGCGCCACCACCGCCGATCCCCAGAAGGTCGCGATCACCGCCGACTGGGCGAGCGCCTCCGTCCGGTCGGAGATCAGCCGTCCCCAGGTCAGGCCGAGGTTCAGCACCATCGCGGCGAGCCCCGGGACCAGGGTGTCGGCGAGTACGCGCCCCACCGCGTGGGCGGACCGGCCGAGGTCGCGCGCGGCTTCCTCGCGGTGGGAGGCCGCCGGGGTGAGGGGCGGCGGCGGAGCTTCCGCGTCCTCCCGCGCCACCCGCCGCCCGAGCAGCCGAAGAACCATGCGCCGGGCGGGCCAGGCCAGGAGGATCGCCAGGGCGAGCGCCACGATGGCGCCGCCGAGCCCAAGCGTCAGGCCCTCGCTGGCGATCTCCGTCAGGCCACGCCGCCAGCCCGACATGCTGAACCGATCCATGAAGGCCGAGTAGTCGTCGTAGCCGTCGCGAAACCTGCGACCGCCCTGGAACAGGGATGTGTCCATCCAGGCGTCGATCGCCAGCATGGCGCGGCGCAGACGTACCATCATCCTGTGCCGTCGAACGCCTCGCGCCACGCCTTACTCCTGCCTTACTCTTCGCCGCCCGTAATTCTGCCCAGCCGCCCCGAACGCCGCTGTTCGTCCGGTCCTTCGTCTCGGGGCTTGACTGTCGGTCATCATATGGCGTCCGTGCCGGTCATCATCAGCAT
>CAXUCS010000460.1:0-2388 GCA_964249365.1 uncultured Caulobacteraceae bacterium
AGCTTGGTGATGTCCACCTTGACCGCCGTGTCCTCGGTCACCTGGTAGTGCGGCTGGAACTTGGACTTGTAGATGAAGTAAAACAGCAGCGCGTGAAGTATGACGGTGATGATGACGCCGGCGACGACGCCGGGGTTCTTTTGCCCACGCCGGCGCCCCTCGTCCAGGAGCGGGTCGTAGCGGCGCGGGGCAGGCGCGGCGGTGGGGTTCTCTACGGACACTGTCCCCTCCTCACTTTGCTCGATCTTCGCCCACGAGGGCCACGCTGTAGAAACCGTTGTCCTGGAGCTTGTCCATCAGCCCCAGGAAGTCGCCGTACTGCACGTCCTGGTCGGCGCGGATGTAGATCCGCTCCCGTGCGGGGTCACGGGTCCCGACGGCCTTCTTCAAATCGTCGCTGAGCGAGTCCAGAGTGGTGGCGAAGTCGCCGATGTACAAGCTGCCGTCCTTGCGGATGGTCAGATAGACCGGCTTTGGCGGGCTGGGAGACGGCTTGGCGACGGCGGCGGGCAAGGCCACCTTGATGGAGACGGACGCCAGCGGTGCCGCCACCATGAAGATGATCAGGAGGACCAGCATCACGTCCACGAAGGGCGTAACGTTGATCTCGGCGTTCGCCTTGACCGAGTACCGACCGCCCCCACCCCCGGAGAGTTGGACAGCCATCTGGCTTACGCCCCCCGATCAAGCTGGCGCGAGATGGCGTTCATCAGTTCGACGATGAAGCCTTCCGTGCGGGTGCCGTAGCCGGCGATCTGGGTCTGGAAGTAGTTGTAGAAGATCACCGATGGGATGGCGGCGAAGAGGCCGATACCGGTGGCGAGCAGCGCCTCGGCGATGCCGGGCGCCACCACCGCGAGGTTGGTGGTGTTGGTTTTGGCGATGCCGATGAAGCTGTTCATGATCCCGTACACGGTACCGAACAGACCGATGAAGGGGCCGGAAGAGCCGACCGACGCCAGGAACTGCATGCCGCCGGAAAGACGCTTGGCGAGGGTGGCCTGAACACCTGTGACCGCGGCGGAGGCGCGGCTGATGGTGGAGCCGCGGTGCTCGCCGGTGACCGACAGCCCGGCCTGACGCGACAACTCGATCTCGTTGGAGGCCGCGGCGGCCATGTCGGCGAAGGGATTTCCCTCGAACTCCTCGGAAGTGGCCACCCGGTTCATGTCCGTGACCGACCGAGCGTCGCGGAAGGCTTCCAGGAACTTCGAGGTTTGACGGTTAAGAGCGTAGAAGTTGATCAGCTTGATGATCAGCGTCATCCAGGAAAAGATCGAGGCCAGCAGCAGGCCCGCCATCACCACCTTCACCACGGGTGTGGCGTTCAGGAACATGCCGACCGGGCTGAGGCTGTTGCCGCCCTTGATGGAGGTCGGGGCGGCTTCCGCGCCGCCGTTGTTCACGCCGCTGCCCGACGTGTCGGAGGTCGTGTTGGAGGCGTCGGACGCCGCCGGGGTAGACGCATCCGCGGTGTTCTGAGCGAACGCAGGCGCGCTCACCGACATCAGGGCCACTGCGCCGAGCACGGCGAGGATCGGGGTCGTTCGTTTGCCTTGCAGCATCTTCAGCCAGTTCCTGGTTGATCGAGCAAATTGTGTAGGGCCGCCGCACCGACCGATCGCCAACTCTCGTGCGTACCGCTCAGCGCCCGCCTGTTTTCCTAACCGAGTCAAATCCGACCCACATCAATCCCGCACCTTCGGACCGGCGTGTCGAAAACGCCGAAGATAGAGGTCGTGCTGCGCCTTAAGTCTTACCGCAAGTTCACGAATTGGCGGTGCCGAACCTTTCGCAACGGCCCTCCGTCCCGTCAAGGCCTTTCGGAGCCGTCGACGAACGTTGAAGGTTTGAGCATCAACCCCGTCCCAGGCGCCCAAGATTGCGGCGCCAGACGCTTCATAGGGAAAGACCTTGACGTAAGCGTCAATCGCTCCGTCTTGAACGCCTGTCGGGACAGGGGGTGCCTGCGACGTCTCCCTGACGCTTGATGACCGGGGTTCTGGACGAGAGCGGCGTTACCGAAAAAAAGCTGAGTGGTGCCTGGGGGCGGATTCGAACCACCGACAGGCGGATTTTCAATCCGCTGCTCTACCAACTGAGCTACCCAGGCCCGCGGGCCGGCGGTCTATAGGAGATCGCGTCCGGAGCGTCCAGCCTCTGGGGCTGCGCCGTCGTCTCCTTCGTCACCCGGATCGGCGGCGACGGCATAACGACCGGCGAACCAGCGCTGCAGATCCACGTCGGCGCAACGACGCGAGCAGAAGGGGGCGTAGCCGGCGTCCGGGACAGGGCGTCGGCAGATGGGACAGGTACGCTCGCTCATCGCTGGAGGATATCTGTGCTGTCCAAGGCGGCGCCAAGGTCCGCCTCGACACGGAAGCGGGG
>CAXUCS010000461.1:0-2057 GCA_964249365.1 uncultured Caulobacteraceae bacterium
CCGTCGGCCCGGTCGCGCGGCTCCTCCTCCTCGTCGGCGTCTTCGGCCTCGGCGGCGACCGCGTCCTCCTCCTCGTCCTCGACATCGTCGACGAGGACGTCGTCCTCCTCGTCCTCGGGCGTGACCTCCAGCGGCGGAGCGAGGCGGCGGGCGGCGAAGCGGGCGGCCGCCCCTTCCTCGTCGCCGTCGTGGGTGGCGATGCGCTCGACGCCGATGTCGTCGCGGGCGAGCTCCGCATCCACGACGATGTTGACCTCCAGGAGATGCATACCCTCCAGCCGGGCGAGGTAGGCGCGCTTCTCGTTCAGGAGATAAAGGCCGACCGCCGTCGGCAGCCGCACCGTCACCGCCCCGGCGCCGCCCCGCACCGCTTCCAGCTCGATGGAGCGGAGCGCCGCTAGCGCGCTCGACTCCACGTTCCTGATGCGCCCGGTGCCCCCGCAGTGCTCGCAGACGTGGGTGGCGCCTTCCAGCACGCCGGTGCGGCGGCGCTGGCGGCTGATCTCCATCAGGCCGAAGGGCGAGATGCGGCCCATCTGCACCCGCGCCCGGTCGCTCGACAGGCAGTCCTTCAGGACCTTCTCGACCGCCCGGTTGTTCTTCGACTCGTCCATGTCGATGAAGTCGATGACGATCAGCCCGGCGAGGTCGCGCAGGCGCAGCTGGCGCGCGGCCTCCTCCGCCGCCTCCAGGTTGGTCTTCAGCGCGGTCGCCTCGATGTTGCGCTCCCGGGTGGACTTGCCCGAGTTCACGTCCACCGCCACCAGCGCCTCGGTCTGGTTGATCACCAGGTAACCGCCGGAGCGCAGCGGCACGACCGGCTGGTGCATCTGCGCCAGCTGGTCCTCGATCTTGTAGGCGGCGTAGAGCGGGGTCTTCTCCCGGTAGGGTTTGATCTTCGCCGACTGCCCCGGCATGATCATGCGCATGAACTGGCGCGCGTCGCGGTAGCCGGGCTCGCCCTCGACCAGGATGGAGTCGATGTCCTTGTCGAACATGTCGCGGATCGCCCGCTTCACGAGGTCTTCCTCCTCGTAGATCAGGCTGGGCGCGATCGACTTGAGCGTCGTCTCGCGGATGTTCTCCCAAAGGCGCAGCAGGTAGTCGTAGTCGCGGTTGATCTCGGTCTTGGTGCGCTTGGCCCCGGCCGTGCGGATGATCAGCCCCATGCCGGTCGGCACGTCCAGGCTCTGCACCACGCTCTTCAGCCGCTTACGGTCCCCGCCGGAGGTGATCTTGCGGCTGATGCCGCCGCCCCGCGCGGTGTTGGGCATCAGCACGCCGTAGCGGCCGGCCAGCGACAGGTAGGTGGTGAGCGCCGCACCCTTGTTGCCGCGCTCCTCCTTGACGACCTGCACCAGCATGATCTGGCGGCGGCGGATCACGTCCTGGATCTTGTAGCGGCGCATCAGCCGCCGCTGGCGGCGCTGGAAGGCGGCTTCCGCCTCGTCGGCGTCCTCGTCCTCCTCGCGGTGCGAGGCGTCCTCCTCCTCGTCCTCCTCGTCGCCCTCGCCCTCCACCTCGCGCATCAGCGCCTCGCGGTCGGCGACGGGGATCTGGTAATAGTCGGGGTGGATCTCGTTGAAGGCCATGAAGCCGTGCCGGTTGCCGCCGTACTCTATGAAGGCGGCCTGCAGGCTGGGTTCGACCCGGGTGACCTTGGCGAGGTAGATATTGCCGCGGAGCTGTTTCCTGGCCGCGGACTCGAAATCAAGTTCTTCTATGCGCGAGCCGTCCACCACCACCACGCGGGTTTCTTCCGCGTGGGCGGCGTCGATGAGCATCCGTCTTGTCATTGAAGGCGTCTCCACGGCGCGGGGCGCTTGGGCCCAGCTCGCGCCGGATGCGGCGCCTCGCGGCGCGAGCCGGAACCCCGCCGCACGCCGGAGGCGTGGACATTGCGGGTGCAGGCTGCAGGGCGAGGCTGCCCATGGGTTTCAAGATCCTGATCGCGCCCGGTCGAGGGGCGCGGGGGCGAGATGACGCGGCAGGGCCTTTGCGTTGGATCCTGGCGCGACACGCGCCGCTCTCGTAAGGGGCGCGTTTGTCCACATAGC
>CAXUCS010000461.1:2067-2373 GCA_964249365.1 uncultured Caulobacteraceae bacterium
GCAACATCGCCAGGCAAATGGAAAGTGTACGGCGATGGTTTCCGCCGGGTTAAGCCTCCATCAACTCCCCGGAGCCATAAGACCGGCCGGGAGCGTCGGCGGAGTGGGTTGATGCGTGGTGCGCTGGCGGGCGGGTTGCGGAGGATCGCGGCGCACCGCCGTCTGGCGGCGGCCCTCGCGCTCGCCCGGCTCTACGTGCCCGGCGACATGCAGGGCGAGGGCGCAGGCCTGGTGAAGAGCTGGCGGGTGGAGGAGGCGGCCGGCGCCATCGCCTTGGCGCGCTACCTCGGGCAGGCGCTCAGCGGG
>CAXUCS010000462.1:0-2371 GCA_964249365.1 uncultured Caulobacteraceae bacterium
GTCAGGAGCCGCGCTCGCCCCCTATGGCGCGCGGCTCCTGACCACCTACGACGGGCCCCAGGGGCTGTGTTCGGAGCCGCTGGAGTTCCTGTCGCTGCTCTACAACGGCGAGGCGCGGCCCGTGCGCCTGCCCTCCAGCGACCTCGGGCTCTACCTGCCCTATCGCCGGGTCAGCTTCGGGGCCGACGCCCTGGAGATGGGCGCGGCGGGGCGGCTGGAGCGCAGCTTCGCCGCCATGGTCTCGGTGAAGGACTACCCCGGCCAGACCCAGCCCGGCATGCTGGACGACCTCCTGCGCCTCCCCTACGAGATGGTGCTGACGGAGAGCTTCGGCTTCGTCGACCGCCAGCCGACGCTGGACCGCATGAACTTGGCGCTGCGCCGCATGCGCGCCGCCGACGACGAGGCGCGGAGCCTGCGCCGCGACCTCGACACCGCCAAGGACGACGTGGCCGCCGGTCGCGCCGCCTTTGGCGAGCACCACCTCAGCGTCATGGTGCGCGCGCCCTCCATCCCCGCGCTGAACGCCATGGCGGCCGACGTGCAGTCCGCCTTCACCGAGCTCGGCATCATCGCGGTGCGCGAGGAGGTGAACCTGGAGCCGGCCTTCTGGGCCCAGTTCCCCGGCAACTTCAGGGACATCGCGCGGCGCGCGCTCCTCAGCTCCTCCAACTTCGCCTCGCTCGCGAGCTGCCACAACTTCCCGATCGGCGAGCCGCGTGGCCAGCACTGGGGCGACGCCGTCACCGTGCTGGAGACCACCTCCGCCGGTCCCTACTACTTCAACTTCCACCACGGCGACCTCGGCAACTTCACGGTGGTGGGCCCGTCCGGCTCGGGCAAGACGGTGGTCTTGGGCTTCCTCCTGGCCCAGGCGCAGAAGCTCTCGCCCCGCACCGTCTATTTCGACAAGGACCGGGGGGCGGAGATCTTCCTGCGCGCCATCGGCGGGCGCTACGACGTGCTGCGGCCCGGCCAGCCGACGGGGCTGAACCCGCTCCTCCTGCCCGACACCGCCGCCAACCGCCGCTTCCTCAACGATTGGACCGCCAAGCTCCTCACCGCCAACGGCGCGCCGCTCGACGCTGAGGACCTCGCCGCCGTCGCCGACGCGGTGGACGCCAGCTACGCCCAGCCCCGCGAGTACCGGCGCCTGCGCCACTTCGCCGAACTGTTCCGGGGCTCGCGCCGGCCGTCCGCGACCGACCTCGCCGCGCGGCTGGCGCCCTGGCGGGGAGCGGGCGACTACGCCTGGCTGTTCGATAACGAGACAGACGAACTGGACCTCGACGCCCGCACGGTCGGCTTCGACATGACCGCGATCCTGGACGATCCGGCCGCCCGCACGCCCGCCATGATGTACCTCTTCCATCGGGTTGAGGAGCGGCTGGACGGCGATCCGTCCATCGTGGTCATCGACGAGGGCTGGAAGGCGCTGGACGACGACGTCTTCGTGGCTCGCATCAAGGACTGGGAGAAGACGATCCGCAAGCGGAACGGCATCGTCGGCTTCTGCACCCAGAGCGCTCAGGACGCGCTGGGCTCGCGCATCTCCGCGGCCATCATCGAACAGGCGGCGACCCAGATTTTCATGATCAACCCTAAGGCCCAGGAGGCCGACTACTGCGCAGGCTTCGGCCTCACCCGCCACGAGTTCGACCTGGTCCGCACCTTGCCGGACAGCTCCCACTGCTTCCTGATCAAGCACAGCAACGACAGCGTGGTGGCCCGGCTGAACCTCGGCGCCATGCCGGATCTCCTGACCGTCCTCTCCGGGCGCGAGTCCACCGTGCGTCGGCTGGACGAACTGCGCGCCGCGCACGGCGACGATCCCGCCGACTGGCTCCCGCGCCTCCTTGGGCGCGCCTGATGGCCGGCGCCTGCCCCGCGCCCGGCCCGGACGACCCGCTGGTGCGGGGGCTGCTCGTCACGGTGGACTGCAACGTGCAGTCGGTGGTCCAGACCGGCTACGCCAGCCTGTTCCAGCCGGGCGACGCCTTCGTGGACGTGCTGACCGTCCTTCTCACCGTCTATGTCGCCCTGGTGGGCTTCAGGCTGCTCATGGGACGGGGCGCGCTGAACATCGGCGAACTGGCGCTCACGACGGTGAAGCTCGCCGCCGTGCTGGCGTTCGCCACCCAGTGGGGGACCTATCAGGCGCTGGTGTACCGCACCCTGTTCTACGGCCCCGAACAGATCGCCGACGTGATCCTGCACGGGCTGCGCGCCAGCGGAACGGTGGTGGGCGGCAACGTCTACGACGGGCTGCAGCGGGCCTTCAACGACATGACCGCCTTCTCGCCCGCCGCGCCGCCCGGCGCCCCGGCCGCGCCCGCCGCCGCCAACGCCGCGGTCACGGGGGCGACGGCCG
>CAXUCS010000463.1:0-2368 GCA_964249365.1 uncultured Caulobacteraceae bacterium
AGTGCCGTGCAATCATCACGACCGAGTTCATCCGACGTCAATCCCATCTCGCGCGCAAACGCCTGCGCGGTCTGGTCGCGGATGGATACGGCTTTTGCCTGCCAGCCGAAGCGGCCGACGGCCTGCAGGGGCGCATCGACGGGCTGCGCACCTCCATCGACCGGGAGGCGGACGCCAACCTGAACCGTCGCGTTCCCGCGGCCGGCGACCCCCTCGCTGAGGCCGCGACCGCTTCCTCTGAGGGGGCGTATGTGAACAGCCGAGTTCTTCCCTCCTCGGCGGAGGTCCGGCCGGAGGACGGGAAGGGGGCTCGCGACCCGGACGCGCTGGGCCCCCTGGAGCGCGTCGGTGGTCCGTGACCGGCGGCGGGTCTCCTCCCGGCTCGGCGCGCGGCGGCCCCGCCCCTCCGAGGTCCGCCGTCAGAAGCAGACCCGCCGCGCCCTGGTGATCCTGGCCGCCTCCGGGGCGGCGGTGGTACTGGTCGGCGTGCTCCTGTTCGCCAACCGGACGCCGCCGACCGACCCCGAGACCGGCTGCATCGCCGGCCAGTCTATCCCGCAGGCCCACACGGTCGTGCTGGTCGACCAGACCGACCCGCTGACGGCCGGCCAGATCGACTACGTCCGCGCGCTGATCCTGGCGGAATACACCCGTCTGCGCCCCTACGGCGAACTGACGGTGAAGGGCGTGCGGGCCGACCCGGACGCGGGCGACAGCTTCTCCCGCTGCCGGGTCAGGCGCGGGACGGAGGTGCTGGGCGTCGCCAGCAATCCCGACATGATCGAGGCGGCGTTCCGGCGCGAGGTCGGCGATGCCCTGGACCGCTACCTGAGCGGCCTGCGCCACGTGCCGACCGCGCCCCGCTCGCCCCTCATCGAGGCGGTGGACGGCGCGGTGGACGCCGCCGATTTCGGGCCGACCGTCAAGGCGCGCCGGCTCGTGATCGTCTCCGACATGGCCCAGAACAGCCCCAACCTCAGCGAGTACCGCGGCGAGGGTTCAGGCCTGGAGGTCTCCGACGCCGTGCGGGGCGAACTCGCGCGCGACCTCCACGGGGTCGCTGTGCGCATCCACTACGTCCGCCGTCCGGAGCTCGCTTCGATCCAGACCGCGGCCCAGCGCGACTTCTGGCGCGACTGGTTCGGCTCCCAGGGCGCGGGCGTGAAGCTCGGCTGGGGCCTGCAGCTGGTGGACGGGCGGCGGTGAGCCTTGGCGCAGAACGAAGCGGCAACATGCCGAATGGCGCGAACGCTGGCCGTCGACTAGGTCGTTCGGCTCAGGTCTTTGACATCGTGAAGCAAACATCCGGACGCAGGCGCGCCCGCGGCGGAGCCGAGCCCTGCGGATCAGGCGAGCGAGATCGCCGACAGCAGGCGGCCGTAGTCGCCCTCGCCACGATGGACGGCGCGGCGGTTGGAGAAGAAGTCGGCCTCCTCCACGCAGGTGTCATGGCCGACCCACTCGGCCTCCTTGACGCCGGCGCGGGCGAGCCGGTCGAGCACGAAGCCCGGAAGGTCGAACTGGCGTTTGTCCGCCGACACCCCTGAGACGAAGAAGCGGTCGGCGTCAGGCGCGCGGGCCATGAAGGCGGCGAGGAAGTCCTCGCCCACCTCGTAGCTCGCCTGGGCGATGCAGGGGCCGACGGCGGCGACCACCTGCTCGCGCCGGGCGCCGAGATCCTCCATGCGCTGGAGCGTCGCCTCCACGACGCCGCCGAGCGCGCCGCGCCAGCCCGCATGCGCCGCCGCCACCACCCGCGCCTCCGGATCGGCGAGGAGCACGGGGGCGCAGTCGGCGGAAAGCGCGCCGCAGACGAGGCCGGGCGTCCGCGTCGCGACCCCGTCGGCCTCGTGGCGGGCGCCCGCCCAAGGGGCGTCGGCCGCCACCGCCCGGGCGGAATGGACCTGGTAGCAGGTCAGAAGGCGATCCTCCGGCTGGCCGAAGTGGGCGGCCGCGCGGGCGCGGTTCTCCTCGACAGCGGCCGGTTCGTCGCGCGAGCCGCGGCCGACGTTCAGGCTGGCGTAGAGGTCCTGCGACACGCCCCCTTTCCGCGTGAAGAAGGCGTGGCGCACGCCTGAAAGCCGGGCCAGCAGGGGTGAGGTCACGACGGGGAGGACGCTCATGGCCTCTCCTCTGCCCCGTCGAAGCCGGGCGGGTCCAGCCCTGGCGAGTGGACGGCCAGCACCTTGAAGAGCACCCCCATCTCCTCCGGCGCCGTCAGGCGATGGAGCTGGCGGGCGATGACTTCGGCCTGGTCCGGGCGGCTCCGGGCGAGCGCGGCGGCCCGCGCCTCGATCCCGAGCGCGCGGAGGAAGGCGCCCTGCGTCACGACCGGCGTCACCGCCGCGCCCGCGGCGCGGGCCGCGAC
>CAXUCS010000464.1:0-2367 GCA_964249365.1 uncultured Caulobacteraceae bacterium
CCTTGGTGCCCGTCACGCCCGCCACCGAGACGTAGTAGACGAAGCCGCCGGTGCGCCGCGCCACCACGCCCAGCCGCCGCGCGTCGGTGGTGGGCGTGGCCAGCCGGATCAGGTGCAGCCCTTCGGCCTCAAGGGCGTCGGACAGCGGGTCGGCCTCCTCCGGCGGGCAGTCCACCACGATCAGGCCGTCGACGCCGGCCGCCGCCGCGTCGCGCGCGAAGGGCTCCAAGCCGTAGGCCTCGACGTTGTTGGCGTAGCCCATCAGCACGACGGGGGTTTGCGCCTCGCCCTCGCGGAAGGCCCTCACCAGCTCCAGCGCGCCCTTCAGCCGCATGCCGCCCGCCAGCGCCCGCTGGGCGGCCCGCTGGATCGGCAGCCCTTCCGCCATCGGGTCGGAGAAGGGGAAGCCGAGCTCGACAATGTCCGCGCCCGCCCCGGGCAGGCCCTGGAGGATGGCGAGCGACGTCGTCCGGTCCGGGTCGCCGGCCATCACATAGGCGACGAAGGCGGCGCGGCCCTGAGCCTTCAGCGCGGCGAAACGGGCGTCCAGGCGGTTCATCCGTAGAGGCCCGCCCACCGGAGGGCGCAATTCAAATCGACCTGCCGAGTTCGGCGGCCACGGTGAAGATGTCCTTGTCGCCGCGGCCGGAGAGGGAGACGGCGATCACCCCGTCCTTGCCGATCTCCGAAGCCAGCTCGCGCAGCCGGGCCAGAGCGTGGGCGCTTTCCAGCGCCGGGATGATCCCCTCCAGTTCGGCGCAGAGGCGGAAGGCCTCCAGCGCCTCGGCGTCGGTGCAGGTGCGGTACTCCGCCCGGCCGGCCTCGTGGAGGAAGGCGTGCTCCGGCCCGATGCCGGGGTAGTCGAGCCCGGCGGAGATGGAATGGCCTTCCAGGATCTGGCCGTCCTCGTCCTGGAGGAGGTAGGTGCGGTTGCCGTGCAGCACGCCCGGCCGCCCGCCGGTGAGCGAAGCGGAATGCTTGGTCGTCTGGAGCCCGTGGCCGGACGCCTCCACCCCCACGAGCCTGACGCCTTCGTCGTGGAGGAAGGGGTGGAACATGCCGATGGCGTTGGAGCCGCCGCCGATGCAGGCCACCACCGCGTCCGGCAACCGGCCTTCCGCTTCCAGCACCTGGGCGCGGGTCTCGGTCCCGATCACCGACTGGAAGTCGCGCACCATGGCCGGATAGGGATGGGGCCCCGCGGCCGTGCCGATGATGTAGTAGGTGTCGGCCACGTTGGCGGTCCAGTCGCGCATGGCCTCGTTCATGGCGTCCTTGAGCGTCGCCTTGCCGCCCGTCACCGGCGTCACCGTGGCGCCGAGCAGGTTCATGCGGAAGACGTTGGGCTTCTGCCGCTCCACGTCCACCGCGCCCATGTAGACCACGCAGGGCAGGCCGAAGCGCGCGCAGACGGTGGCGGTCGCGACCCCGTGCTGGCCCGCGCCCGTCTCGGCGATGATGCGGGTCTTGCCCATGCGCCGGGCCAGGAGGATCTGGCCCATGCAGTTGTTGATCTTGTGCGCGCCGGTGTGGTTCAGCTCCTCGCGCTTGAAGTATATCTTCGCGCCGCCGAAGTGCGCGGTCATCCGCTCGGCGAAGTAGAGCGGGCTGGGGCGACCGACGTAGTGGGTGAGGAAGCCCGAGAGCGCGGCCTGGAACGCCGGGTCGGCCCGGGCCTCGGCGTAGGCTCCCTCCAGCTCCAGCACCAGCGGCATGAGCGTCTCGGCCACGTAGCGGCCGCCGAACGCGCCGAAGCGGCCCCGCGCATCGGGGTAGGCGCCGTAGTCGTTGGGCCGCAGGGCGACGGCAGGGGGCGGGACGGGTGCGTTCATTTCGCTCAAGGCCTCCGCGACCCTGCGGCTCACGTGCGGCGGGCGGCCTGCAGGAAGGCCTTGATCAGCAGCGGGTCTTTAACGCCGGGTGCGCTCTCCACGCCAGAGGAAACGTCCACCCGCTCCGCCCCGGACGCCGCCACCGCCGTCGCGACGTTGCCCGCATCGAGCCCGCCGGCCAGGAACCAGGGGCGGGCGAAGCGGCGGCCGGCGAGGATCGGCCAGTCGAACGCCGCCCCGTTGCCGCCCGGCAGGCGTGCGCCCGCGGGCGGCCTGGCGTCGAACATCAGCTGGTCGGCGACCGGCTCGAAGGCGGCGGCGGCTTGGAGGTCCTCCGGCGCAGATACCCGCAGGGCCCGCACGACCTGCGCGCCCGTGCGCGCCTTCACCGCCCCGACCCGCTCCGGCGTTTCACCGCCGTGGAGCTGCAGGAGGTCGGGGCGGAGCGCCTCGACGATCGCGTCCAGCGCCGCATCGGGGGCGTCCACCGTGACCGCCACGATCGCGACCCCCGCCGCCCGCGCCGGCCTCGCCA
>CAXUCS010000465.1:0-2367 GCA_964249365.1 uncultured Caulobacteraceae bacterium
CTGACATGCCGCTCGCCCTCCTGTTCGAGAAGCGGTTCCGCGGCTTCCGCGTGATCGAGATCGTCGCCTTCCTGTGCCTGGCGACCCTGGTCTTGGGCGTCTACTTCACCAAGGCGCACGCCGGCCACGAGACCGCCGAGATCACCGACGTGGACCAGCAGATCGTCGACACCCAGCATCGCGTGCGCCTGCTCCACGCCGAGCTCGCCCACCTGGAGACGCCGTCCCGCATCGAGGCGCTGTCGCAGCAGTACCTGAACCTCGCCCCGATCTCGGCCAAGCACGAGACGGCCGAGACCGGGCTGATGGAGATCGCCCGCCAGGCCGCCGAACCGCCGCCCCCCGCCGGCAAGGCCGCGGCCAAACCGGCGGCCCCCGACGCCGCCAAGATCGCCGGAGCGCCCCAGTGAGCCCCATCGATCCCGTCAGCGCCGGATACCGGGACTATCGCGAGCCGGCCGGCCCCGCGCAGCTCTGGCGCTGGTTCAGCGACCTCGTCTGGGCCGTGGAGCGCGCCTTCGAACGCTCCAAGGCGTCCGGCCGGGCGGTGGACGACACAAGGCTGCGCATCTTCTTCGTCCAGGCCATCTTCGCCATGGCCTTCGTGACGCTGGGGCTGAAGGCGACCCGCGCGGCGCTCTTCGCCCCGGTGGACGAGGCGAGCCGCAGCGCCCCGCCCATGATCGGGGCCCGGGCCGACCTGACCGACCGCAACGGCCAGCTCCTCGCCGTCGACCTCACCCACTACGGCGTCTACCTCGACCCCCGCGAAATCTGGGACACCGACGAGATCCGCAGGAAGCTCCCCGCCATCTTCCCCAAGCTCTCGTCCGACCGGCTGAACAGGGCGCTGGCGTCGGGGCGGCGCGAGTACCTCGGCGGCGGGCTGACGCCGGCCGAGATGAAGCCGATCCACGACCTCGGCCTGCCGGGCGTCTCCTTCGAGGAGGAGCCCCGCCGCGTCTACCCGCTCGGCCCCACCGCCGAGCACCTGATCGGCTTCTCCGACGCTGGCGGGCGAGGCATCGCGGGCGCGGAGAAGGCGCTGGACGCCGACATCCGCGGGGCGGCCGGCTCAGGCCAGCCCGTGGCGCTCGCCATGGACGTGCGGGTCCAGGGCGCGCTGCAGGACGAACTGCAGAAGGCGATGGTCAAGTACGGGACCCTCACCGCCCAGGGCATGGTCATCAACGTCCATACCGGCGAGGTCCTGGCCATGGCCAGCACGCCGGACTTCGACCCCAATGCGCCGGGCAAGTCGCCCATCCCGAACCTCACCAACCATGAGGCGGCTTCGGTCTACGAGCTGGGCTCGGTGTTCAAGGGCTTCACCATCGCGATGGGGCTGGACACCGGCGTGGTGAACCTCGACTCCACCTTCGACGTGCATGCGCCGATCATGGTGGGCGGCCACCTGATCCACGACTTCGACAAGGGCGACTCCAACCTGGCGCTCTGGCAGGTCTTCACCCACTCCTCCAACATCGGCGCGGCGACGCTGGCGATGCGCGCCGGGCCCGACCGGATGAAGGACTATTTCACCCGCTTCGGCCTGTTCAAGGCCGCCCCGAGCGAACTCTACGAATCGGCCCGGCCCATCCTGCCCCGCCAGTTCACCGACCCGACGCTGGCCCAGATCGCCTTCGGCCAGGGCATCTCCGTCTCGCCTCTGGCGCTCGCCACCGGCTACTCCGCCCTGACCAACGGCGGCGTGTACCGGCCGCTGACCATCCGCAAGGTCGACCCGGCCCACATCCCCCAAGGCCGCCGCGTGATCAGCGAGCAGACCAGCTACCAGATGCTGCAGCTCCTGCGCATGAACGCCCACACCGACCCCAAGGGCTCGGGCCACAAGGCGGACGCGATCGGCTTGCGCGTCGGGGGCAAGACCGGCTCGGCCCAGAAGCCGGAGCACGGCCACTATTCCAAGAACAACGTCTCCTCCTTCGTGGCCGTCTTCCCGACCGACGGCCCGATCAACGCCGACCGCTACATGGTGATCGTCACGCTCGACGAACCGCACGTGACGCCCGACAGCTTCGGCTTCATCACCGCCGGCTGGAACGCCGCCCCCGTGGCGGGCGCGGTGATCGACCGGATCGCGGCCTTCCTGAACGTCAAGCGGATCATCACCGCCGACGCCCCGCTCCCCGGCCAGGCCGGCGCCGCCAAGCCCCAGGACATGGCCGAATGAGCGAGCGCCTATCCGCCCTTCTCGCCCGCACCCTGGACGGGGGGGCCGACCCGGTGATCGAGGGCGTGACCGCCGACAGCCGCGCTGTGAAGCCGGGCTACCTCTTCGCCGCCCTGCCGGGCGCCGCGGGCGACGGCCGCGCCTTCATCCCCCAGGCGCTGGCGGCCGGCGCC
>CAXUCS010000466.1:0-2031 GCA_964249365.1 uncultured Caulobacteraceae bacterium
ACTTCCCGCTGCTGGAGGAGACCGGCTACATGCCGGTGGAGCGCTACTCCAAGGCCGCGGAGATCCGCGCCCACTGCCGTCGCATCGCCGAACACTTCGGCCTCTACGCCGACGCCCTGCTCTCCACCCAGGTGACCCGGCTGGAGTGGAACGCCCCCGCCGCGCGCTGGACGGTGGGCACCGACCGGGGCGACACGATCCGCGCCCGCTTCGTGGTGCTCTCCACCGGCCCCCTGAACCGGCCCAAGCTGCCGGACATCCCCGGGCTGGACAGCTTCAAGGGCCACCACTTCCACACCAGCCGCTGGGACTACGCCTACACCGGCGGGGGGCCGACCGAGCCCATGACCGGTCTGGCCGACAAGCGGGTGGGGCTGATCGGCACGGGCGCCACCGCCGTGCAGTGCATGCCCCCGCTCGCGGCCTCGGCCAAGGAACTCTACGTCTTCCAGCGCACCCCCTCCTCCGTGGACGCCCGCAACAACGCGCCCACCGACCCGCAGTGGGCGGCCAGCCTCAAGCCCGGCTGGCAGAAGAGGCGGATGGAGAGCTTCACCGCCCAGTTCACCAGCGACCTCGCCGCGGTGGACGAGGTGGGCGACGGCTGGACGGTGCTGGCGCGCGCCATGCGCGAGATGATCGGCAAGGACCCCTCCGTGCTCGCCGACCCCGCCGCCCTGCTGGAGCGGGCGGACCTCGAGAAGATGGACGAGATCCGCGCCAGGATCGGGACCATCGTGCAGGACCCGGCGACCGCCGAGGCGCTGAAGCCCTGGTTCAGCCTGTTCTGCAAGCGCCCGTGCTTCCACGACCAGTACCTCCAGGCCTTCAACCAGCCCAACGTCACCCTGGTCGATACCGCCGGCCGCGGCGTGGAGGCGATGACCGAGCGGGGCGTGATGGCCGCCGGGCGGGAGGTCGAGCTCGACTGCCTGGTCTTCGCCACCGGCTTCGAGACCGCGACCGACTTCTCCAAGCGGGCGGGGTTCGAGGTGCGCGGGGTGGACGGCGTGACCCTGACGCGCAAGTGGTCGGGGGGGCTGTCGACCCTGCACGGCATGCACACCCGCGGCTTCCCCAACTGCTTCGTGATCAGCCAGGCGCAGTCGGGCATGTCGCCCAACTTCCCGCACATGCTGGACGAGCAGACCACCCATATCGCCCACATCGTGGACCAGCTCGCCAGGCGGGGCGCCCGCACCGTGGAGGCCTCGGCCGAGGCGGAGGAGGCCTGGGTCGGCGGCATCGTCCGCATGGGGGAGGGCCGGCGCAAGGTGCTCGAGTCCTGCACGCCGGGCTATTACAACGCCGAGGGCCGGGTGTCGGACGGGCTCGTGCGCGCCCTGCCCTACGGGGAGGGTCCGGTGGCCTTCATCAGGCTCCTGCGGGCCTGGCGCGAGCAGGGCGACCTGGCGGGCCTGGAGGTCGACGGCGCGGCGGCCGGCGGGCTCTAGGGCCCGTCGCGGCGGAGGGAAGGGTGAGCGCCGGCGCATGACGGAGGGGGACGCCCAGTCGCAGTTCGCCGGCACCCGGGAGGTCCTGGAGCGCGACCGGTTCGACGAGGCGCGCCTGGCCGGCTGGATGGCCGACCACGTGGAGGGCTTCGCCGGGCCGCTGGCCGTGCGCCAGTTCAAGGGCGGCCAGTCCAACCCGACCTACGAGCTCCTGACGCCCGGGCGCGCCTACGTCCTGCGGCGCAAGCCCTTCGGCAGGCTCCTGCCCAGCGCCCACGCGGTCGACCGCGAGCACCGCCTCATCGCCGCCCTGCACCCCACCGGCTTCCCCGTCGCCCGGCCCTACGCCCTGTGCGCGGACGAGGCGGTGATCGGCGCCATGTTCTACGTGATGGAGCGGGTGGACGGCCGCATCCTCTGGAACCTGGGCCTGCCCGGGGAGACACGGGAGGCGCGGGGCGCGGTCTACGCCAACCAGGTGGAGACCCTCGCGCGCCTGCACGGGATCGACCCCGCCGCCGTGGGGCTGGCCGACTACGGCCGCCCCGGCAACTACTTCGCCCGCCAGGTGGACCGG
>CAXUCS010000466.1:2041-2359 GCA_964249365.1 uncultured Caulobacteraceae bacterium
TCCAGGCAGTACCGGGCCTCGGAGGGCGAGCCGATCCCGGCCATGGACCGGCTGATCGACTGGCTACCGCGCACGGTGCCCGCCGAGGGCCGCGCGGGCGTCGTCCACGGCGACTTCCGGCTGGACAACACCGTGCTGCACCCCGGCGAGCCGCGCATCACGGCGGTGCTGGACTGGGAGCTCTCCACCCTGGGCGACCCCCTGGCGGACTTCTCCTACTACCTCATGCAGTGGGTGCTGCCCGCGGAGGGGCGCGGCCTGGCCGGGCTGGACCTCCCAGCGCTGGGCATACCCTCCCAGGCGGAGGTGGTGGCGCAC
>CAXUCS010000467.1:0-363 GCA_964249365.1 uncultured Caulobacteraceae bacterium
CAGCGGCGTGCCGGCCAGCGACTGGGGGGCGCTCGGCGGGGGCGCCCGCGGCCGCGCGCTCCGGGCCGAGTGGGCCGGGCGGCTGGAGCGCTACCGCGACGAGCACCCCGACCTCGCCGACGAACTCGACCGGATGGGGCGCCACGAGGCGCCGGCGGGATGGGACAGGGACCTGCCGACCTTCCCGCCCGACGCCAAGGGCGAGGCGACCCGCGCGAGCGGCGGCAAGGTCCTGAACGCGGTGGCCGCGAACTGGCCCTGGATGATCGGCGGCGCGGCCGACCTCGCCCCCTCCACCAAGACCAACCTGACCTTCAAGGGGGCGGGCGCCTTCGAGGCGGCGGAGCCGGGGCGCAACCTGCA
>CAXUCS010000467.1:373-2358 GCA_964249365.1 uncultured Caulobacteraceae bacterium
GTCACGGGATGGGCCGACGCCCTCCCGACCTTCGAATCGGGCACCAAGCTGGCTACCCGGCATGCCATCAACCAGTGCATTAACGCCACGTCGTCTGGGTTGCCGGGGCTCATGGCCGGGTCGGCCGACCTAACTGGCAACAACGGGGTGGCGATTAAGGGCTCGGAGATCCAGTCGAAGGAGACGCCCGGCGGCGCCCAGCTCCACTTCGGTATCCGCGAGCACGCCATGGGGGCGGTGGTGAACGGGCTCGCGCTCTGCAACCTGCGCGCCTACGGCTCCACCTTCCTGATCTTCTCCGACTACATGAGGCCGCCGATCCGCCTGGCGGCGCTCATGGAGCTGCCGGCGGTCTTCATCTTCACCCACGATTCCATCGGGCTCGGCGAGGACGGCCCCACCCACCAGCCGGTCGAGCAGCTTCTGGGGCTGCGCAGCGTGCCGGGGCTGAT
Source organism: uncultured Caulobacteraceae bacterium (assembly GCA_964249365.1). GTDB lineage: Bacteria > Pseudomonadota > Alphaproteobacteria > Caulobacterales > Caulobacteraceae > CAHJWH01. The sequence continues at coordinate 826 of CAXUCS010000467.1, forward strand.
CACGCTCCGCCCCGCCGACGCCAACGAGGTGGTGGAGGCCTGGCGGGTGATCGGGGGCCTCAAGAACCAGCCGGCCACCCTGGCGCTCAGCCGCCAGAACCTGCCCACCCTGGACCGCAGCGTCTATGCGCCCGCGTCCGGCCTGGCGAGGGGCGCCTATGTCCTGGCCGACGCCCGGCCCGGGGAGCCGCCGGAGGTGATCCTGATGGGCTCCGGCAGCGAACTGCCGCTCTGCATCGAGGTCTACGAGACCCTGAAGGCCGAGGGCGTGGCCGCGCGGGTGGTCAGCTTCCCCTCCTGGGAACTGTTCGAGAAGCAGGACAAGGACTATCGCCGGAGCGTACTCCCGCCTGCGGTTCGGGCGCGGGTGTCGGTGGAGGCGGCGTCGGTCCTCGGGTGGGACCGCTACGTGGGCGCTGACGGCGAGATCGTCGGCATGCGAACGCTCGGCTCCTCCGCCCCGATGAAGGACCTCCTCGCCAAGTTCGGGTTCGAGCCGGACCAGGTGCTGGCGGCCGCCCGGCGCTCGATGGACAAGGCCCGGGAGGCCGCCCGTTGAACGCGCTGAAACAGCTGGAAGGCTGCGGCCAGTCACCCTGGCTCGACTACCTGATCCGCAGCCTCGTGGAGAGCGGCGAGCTCCGGACCCTGATCGAGCGCGACGGGATCAAGGGCGTCACCTCCAACCCTTCGATCTTCGAGAAGGCCATCGGCGGGAGCGACGAATACGCCGGGGAGATGAAGGCCTTCCTGGGCCGCTCGGACGCCAGCGTGGGCGACATCTACGAACACCTGGCCGTCGCCGACATCCAGGCCGCCGCCGACGTGCTGCGCCCGGTCTACGAGGAGACCGGCGGGCGCGACGGCTACGTCAGCCTGGAGTGCTCGCCCTACCTCGCGGAGGAGACGCAGGGCACGGTGGAGGAGGCCAAGCGCCTCTGGACCGCGGTCGGACGCCCCAACCTGATGGTCAAGATACCGGCGACGCCCCAGGGCGTGCCGGCGATCCAGCGGGTGATCGCGGAGGGGATCAACGTCAACGTCACCCTGCTCTTCGCCATCGAGGCCTATGAGGCGGTGGCGGAAGCCTACATCGCCGGGCTGGAGGCGCTGCAGGCCAGGCGCGGCGACGTCTCCAAGGTGGCCAGCGTGGCCAGCTTCTTCGTCAGCCGGATCGATGCGGCGGTCGACAAGGCGCTGGAGGGCGTCGCCGACAGGGCCGTCGCTGAGGCGCTCAGCGGCAAGGTCGCGATCGCCAACGCCCGCCTGGCCTACGACCGCTACAAGACGCTGTTCTCCGGGCCGCGCTGGGAGGCGCTGGCCGCCGCCGGGGCGAAGACCCAGCGCCTGCTCTGGGCCTCCACCGCCACCAAGACCAAGAGCTTGAAGGACACGCTCTACGTCGAGGCCCTGATCGGGCGCGAGACGGTGGACACCATCCCGCCCGCCACCCTGGACGCCTTCCGCGAGCACGGCGTGGCGGAACCCGACACGGTGGAGCACGACCTCGCCGGCGCCCGCTCGACCATGGAG
>CAXUCS010000468.1:0-2358 GCA_964249365.1 uncultured Caulobacteraceae bacterium
GGTTGCAGGCGTCGCGCGGTGGGCGGAGCGGGAGGCGGGATCATGGACATGATCGTGGACGACCCGCCCGCCGCCGCCGCTTCGGCCGCCTCCGCGGCGGCGGGCCACGGCCGCACGGCCCTGAGGCTGTCGGTGGTGGCGCCCTGCTACAACGAGGAAGGCTCGCTGCCCGCCTTCGTGGAGCGTGCTGCGGCGGCGGCCCGCCTGGCGGTCGGCGACGCCTTCGAGATCGTGCTGGTCAACGACGGCTCGCGCGACCGCACCTGGAGCTGCATCCGGGCGCTCGGCCTCGCCCGGCCGGAGGTCGTGGGGGTCAACCTGTCGCGCAACCACGGCCACCAGCTGGCGGTCACCGCGGGGCTGACGGTGGCGGGGGGCGAGCGCGTGCTGGTGATCGACGCCGACCTGCAGGACCCGCCCGAAGTGCTGGGCGCCATGATGGCGCGCATGGACGAGGGGCTGGACGTGGTCTACGGCCGCAGGCGTTCGCGGGGCGGGGAGAGCGCCTTCAAGCTCGCCACCGCCAAGGGCTTCTACCGGCTGCTCCACTCGGTCTCGGAGGTGGATATCCCCGAGGACGTGGGCGACTTCCGCCTGATGAACCGGCGCATCGTGGACCGGCTGAACGCCATGCCGGAACAGGACCGGTTCCTGCGCGGCATGGTCGCCTGGCTCGGCGGCCGCCAGGGCGAGCTCCTCTACGACCGCGACGCCCGCCACGCCGGCGAGACCGCCTACACCATGTCCAAGATGGTGCGGCTGGCGGTGAACGGGCTGACGGGCTTCTCCACCGCGCCGCTCAGGATCGCCTCCGTGCTGGCCTCGGCCGGCATGGGGCTGGCGGCGCTGATCGTGCTCTACGCCCTCTACGGCGCGCTGATGGGACACGCGCAGAAGGGCTGGGCCAGCCTCGCCCTGATCCAGGTCTTCTTCGGGGTGGGCCAGCTCGGCTGCCTGGCCATCATCGGCGCCTATCTCGGCCGCATCTACACCCAGGTGAAGGGCCGTCCGCTGTTCATGGTGGACGAGGTGGTGCGCGGCGGGCGCGAACCCCCGCCCTGCGCCTGAGGGCCCGCCGCCGTGGACGCCGCCGAGTTCGACCGCTTCGCCGACGAGTACACCGCGACCCACGCCGAGAACATCCGCATGGGCGGAGAGGATCCGGCCTATTTCGCCCGCTACAAGATCGAGGAGGTCCGCCGGCGCTGGGACCTGGCCGGGCGCGACGAGCCGCAGGCCGTGCTCGACTTCGGCACGGGCATCGGCAACTCCCTGCCCCACCTCCGGCGCCTGTTCCCCCGCTCGGCGCTCACGGGCCTGGACGTCTCGCAACGGAGCCTGGAGGTGGCGGAGCGCCGCTTCCCGGGCGCAGCGCGGCTCCTGCGCTACGCGGGCGAGGGCGCCCTGCCGCTGGAAAGCGGCCGCTTCCAGCTCGTCTTCTCCGCCTGCGTGTTCCACCACGTCGACGCGGCCGAGCACGGCCGCCTCCTGGCGGAGCTGCGCCGGGTCCTGGCGCCGGGGGGCTGGCTGGTGATCTTCGAGCACAACCCGGCCAACCCGGCCACCCGCCACATCGTGGCCACCTGCCCCTTCGACGGCAACGCCGTGCTGCTCCCCGCCGCCGTCCTGAAGCGGCGCGAGCAGCAGGCGGGCCTCCAGGACGTGGAGGTCGCCTACACCGCCTTCTTCCCCGGAGCGCTGCGGGCGCTCCGCCCCCTGGAGCGGTTCATGACCATGCTGCCCGTCGGCGCGCAGTACTACACGCTGGCCCATGTCTGAGCCGCTCCTGGCCGAACTCGCCGCCATCCGGCGCGGCGGCCGCTTCGGCGTTCCCGCCCGGGCGCGGGAGGCGGCGATGCTGCTCTCCCGCTTCGCCTCCGTCGGCCTCTTCAACACGCTGCTGAGCCTCCTCGTCATCATGGGGCTGGACCGCGGATTCGGCGCCGACCCGCAGGCCGCCAATGCGGCTGGCTACGCGGTGGGGATCGCCTCGGGCTTCGTGCTCAGCCGCCGCTTCGTCTTCCGAAGCCGCGCCAGCGGACGCGCCACCGCGCCGAAATACCTCTTAACCGTGCTGGCCGGCTTCGGCCTGAACCAGCTGGTGCTGCTGGCGGCGCGGCGGGGGCTGGCGGGCCTTCCCTTCGACCACCTCCTGTCCCAGCTCTGCGCCATGGCGAGCTACACCCTCAGCGTCTTCGCCGCCTGCCGCTTCTGGGTGTTCCGCACGCCGATCGACCCGGTGATCGCGACGGCCTGAAGGACAGCGCCTGGGGCAGGGCTTGGGGTGCGAGATGCTCCCCCTCTGGGGAGCTGTCGGCGCAGCCGACTGAGGGGGCCTGCGCCGCCCGCTCACTGCCG
>CAXUCS010000469.1:0-2351 GCA_964249365.1 uncultured Caulobacteraceae bacterium
AGGAACGGCTGTCCCAGCGCATCGCTTAGACGCCTCGCGGCCGCCACGGCCTGCTCGGCGTCGGAGTGGATCAGGAGCACTGCGAATTAGTAACCGCCGATGGGCGCCAGCAGATCTGAGCCGCCCAGCGCGGCGGCGGGCCGGGCGCCGCCGAACTCCGCGCCAATCTCGAACGGCCAGGCCCAGAAGGTGCGGCCGTCCGCCATGCGCGCGCTCCCGAGCGCATTCACGGCCGCGAGCGCGCCCACCACCATCCCGTCGCCGAGGTCGAGCGAGGCCGAGCCGACGCCGCCCTTCTCCCCGCCCGCCATCGCACCCCGCCCGGCGCCGACCGAGCCCAGGGCGAACGTGCGTTCCGCGGCGTCCACCGAGCGTCGCCCGAGCGCGTTGTAGGGCGGCTCCAGCCCCCAGCCCTCGCCGCCCCGGCCGAGGTCGTAGAGCACCGCGCTCGGCACGATGGGGATGGCGGGCCCGTCCGGGCCGACCCTGAAGCCCGTCCCCCGGTGGGCCAGCACGGCGGCCACCCCGTCCGCGGCGCCCAGGCCGAACACCGAGCCGCCCGCCAGCACCACGGCGTGGAGCCCGGCCACCAGCTTCTCCGGTCCGAGCGCGTCGGTCTCCCGCGTGCCGGGGCCACCGCCGCTCACGCACACGCCGGCCGGCCAGAGCCCGTCGCAGAGGAGCGTAGTGACGCCGGAGCGCGCGCGCTCGTCGGTCGCGTGCCCCACCGTGAGGCCCGGGACGTCGGTGATCACGTTCATCGGCCCTGGAACCGGCATGGGGGCGTCGTCCCTGTTGGATCGCCGCGCGCGGCTCAGGCGGCGAAGCTCCGCCCCTTCGCCTCCGGCCCGAAGAGGGCGAGGAGCGCCAGCACGACCGCCGTGGCGCCTGCGAAAATGGCGAGCGCGAAGCCGTAGTCGTTCCCCCGCGCCTCCGCCAGCCGGCCCTGCAGCGGCACGGTGTAGGCGGCGATGAGGTTGCCGAACTGGTAGGCGGCGCCGGGGAAGGCGCCGCGCGCCTCCGGCGGCGAAAGCTCGTTCAGGTGCACCGGCACCACGCCCCAGGCGCCCTGGACCGAGATCTGCAGCAGGAACCCGCCGAGCGCGAGCAGGAGGGGCGCGGCCGCGAAAGCCCACAACGGGATGATCGGCAAGGCCAGGAGCGCGGCCGCCGCGATGGCGCGCCGCCGCCCGATCCGCTCCGACCAGGCCCCGAAGGTCAGGCCGCCGGTGATCGCGCCGAGGTTCATCACCGCGGTCAGCAGGCCCACCGTGGAGGGCTTGAAGCCGTGCTGCACCTCCAGGAAGGTGGCGTAGTTGTCCTGGGTGCCGTGGCTGAAGACGTTGAAGGCCGCCATCAGCGCCACCGCATAGAGGCCGAGCCGCCAGTGGCGCACCAGCGACCGTCCGAAATCCCCGCCCGCCCGGCCTGCCGCCCTGGCGCGCTCGAAGCTCGGGCTCTCCTTCACGTTCCTGCGGATGTAGAGCACGAGCAGCGCCGGGACGACGCCGACCACGAACAGCACCCGCCAGGGGGCCACGTGCGGCAGCAGGGCCGCGAAGTGCGGGTAGGCGAAGGCGAACACCAGGGCGCCGAGCAGCTGGCCCGCCGCATAGCCCTCCTGCAGCACGCCCGAAACGATGCCCCGGGAGCGCGGCGGGATCGACTCCAGCGCCAGCGAGGCGCCGATGCCCCATTCCCCGCCCATGACGAAGCCGAACAGGAGCCGCAGGACGAGCAGGGCCGACAGGCTCGGCGCGAAGGCGGAGGCGAGCTCCAGCACCGAGTAGAGCAGGACGTCGGCCATCAGCACCGGCCGCCTCCCGAACCGGTCGGCCAGCCAGCCGAACGCCACCGCGCCGAAGGGCCGGGCGACCAGCGTGAGGAAGATGGCGAACTGGACCTGGCTCGGCCGGGCGTGGAAATCGGCCGCGATCGCCTTCACCACGAAGGTCAGGAGGAAGAAGTCGAAGGCGTCCAGCGTCCAGCCGAAGAAGCTGGCCAGGAAGGCCGCGCGTTGGTCGCGGTCCAGCGCGCGGAGGTCCGCGATGACGCTCATGCCCCGGCGCTTCCCCTTTTGCCTTGCCGCGGGACGATGGCGCTCGGAGGCGGCGGAGGCAAGCGCGACGCCGGGCGGTCGCCGCCTCGCCGTCGCGTCAGCCGACGAAGCGGATGGAGCCGCCGGCCTCGTCCCGGGTGAGCCGGGCGGGGGCGTCGTAGAGGTCGCTCATCCGCGCCTCGGTGACGACGTCCGCCATCAGGCCGCAGGCCACCACCCGCCCGTCCTTCACCGCCACGGCGCGGTCGGCGAAGCGGAGCGCCAGGTCCAGGTCGTGGATCGCCACCACCAC
>CAXUCS010000470.1:0-2342 GCA_964249365.1 uncultured Caulobacteraceae bacterium
CGCGTGGACCACGCCGAGCCGCTCTCGCTCGACCTGCCGCCCGGCGACGGCGAGGCGCTGGCCTGGCTCTACCGCAACGGCCGGGTGGTGGAGCGGCGCGACGACGCGGACGACGGCGCCCTGCACCTGTCCGTCCGCCTCGACGCCCAGGCCCGCGGCCGCTTCGAGCGCCTGTTCCCGGAGGTGCAGGCCCGAGCAGCGGAGTAGGCCTGTGCCGGCCGTGTTCCGGTACCGCGGCTTTCGCTTCCACTTCTTCTCGAACGAGGGCGATCCGCGAGAGCCCGTCCACATCCATGTTTCAGGCGACGGCGCCGACGCCAAGTTCTGGCTGTTTCCGGAGGCCTCCGTCGCTTACAATCGGGGCTTCAGCGCCAGGCTTTTGGCGGAACTCATGTCCGTGGCTGAGGCGCGGCAGGATGAGATTGAGCAAGCCTGGCATGACCATTTCGGCTAGACCGCTTCGCGTCCGCTTCGACGACCACTCGATGTGGGTCGATCTGGACGATGGACGGGTGCTCGGCGTGCCGCTGGCATGGTTTCCGCGCCTGCTTCGCGCCGCGCCTGAGGCGCGGGAGGCCGTCGAGATCAGCCCGAGCGGTCTGCACTGGGACGCCATCGACGAGGATATCTCCATAGCCGGCCTCCTCGCCGGGAAGGGTGACCTGACCGGCCCTCGCGCCACCGCGGCGTGAATCTCTGCTGGTCGGCTTCGGGCTGTGCGACGGATCGCTCTGAGCGGCCGCCGATCCTCTACAGCCGTCATCCCTGACTGCGCGCCCGCTGGGCGGCCCGATGCGGGACCCAGCCGCACCGCCTTCGACACTTGCGCATGCGGCTTCCATACGGGTGGCGCCACTCACCCGCTTCAGGCGGCGCGCGGCTGGGTCTCGGCTCTCCGTTACGCTCCGGCGGGGATGAAGGGCGAGTGCAGATGCCGACCGGCGAGTTGCCGTACCCGAACGGATACGCGCTCTCGACCCAATGCGGACTCTAGTCCTTCGCCGCGAAGGCGACCTTGGGGAGGGCCGTTGGGTACGAGTTCCACAACGAAGGAAGCCAGTCAGGCGCTTTATCCGGTTCTTACTAGCCGGCGTTGTCAGCTCAGCTTGTTCTGGCCGCTTTCCGCCGGCTCCGCGCCCGCCATTTTGCGCAGCAGCCATTGCAACTCAATCGAACACATACGGACAGTTAGAGGCCATAGCGAGCGTGGAACCATAGAACCGCTTAGCAAACGGCGACAGCGGCTTCCAGGTGCACTTGCTTAGACCGTGCCGTCGGCAAGCTTAAAGCATGCGGAAGCATAGAGACTAGCCTATCGGCCTCCTGAAGCATAAAGCTGCGTTGCTCGATCCGCGATCGGGATGTACACGTAGTAGTTGCCGTCGCGAGCTTCGCCTTGAGCGCCGCCGCCACCGGCCCGGATATTGTGGTGACGACCGGGCGACAAGCAGCGCCCCATGTGGAAGCGCTCCACCAGCCGGCACTCGACATCCTGGACCTGCATCCAAGACGTAGAGCGGTACATCACTCCATGCGATGCCAGCCGTCGACCGCGTGTGATCGCCAGCGGGTCTCGGGCGAGTTCGTGATACCGACCTTCAAGTGCCAGCCGCCATGACGCGAGAAGGCTCCGACCTTCCTGGCCAGCCGGCTCTCGACCCTGCTGCGCCACCCCGAGATGACGCGGTCGTAGCCGACGCTCATGACCGCACAATCCGCCGATCGCCCCAAGCAGCTCTCTCAAGCTCGACGATGCGCCGGCGCACGGCCTCGGCGTCGTCGTGCTCCACCAACACCGTAGTCACGGTCCGCGCTTCCGCGTCAGGCGCTACGAACGGCGCGAGGCGGCGGCTCTCCCACACGCGCTCCGCCCTGCCGTCCCGCACGACCTTGATGAACCAGTGCTCCTTAAGGTGCGCCGCGGTGAGTTCGGAAAGGGGTATGCGAGGACTTAAGGGTCAGCCTTTGCGCACGACTCTGGGCCGGCGGTACATGACCGTGCCGTCTGATCCGAGGACCTCGGCGCTGTCGGCCGTACCGGCTGCTCCGCTCTCATTGAGGCGCTGGCGCAGTCGATCGCTCGGCAGGCCTGAGCTTCTGCTTCCGCGCCGCGCTTGAAAATGCGCAGAGGTACGCCGCTTCACCCTGTAGGCTGCGGATCGGCAATCCCGCGCCTTGCCCTGCCGCCGCCTGTTCCCTCATGCTGACTGCAATCGAAACGACTGTTGCCCGATAGCGGCCCAAATCGGGGTAAGCTTGGTCGGGATGATCTAGGCTAACAATGCCGTCCTGCGAGAGCAGGAGGCGGGCGTGCCGGTGGCGGACCTTTGCCGGAAGCACGG
>CAXUCS010000471.1:0-2339 GCA_964249365.1 uncultured Caulobacteraceae bacterium
TCCGCGTACGCCATGCCTTGGTTCTGTGCTCCCGCGCGGCTCAGGCCAGCCGGCCAGAGGCCCTACGGACCGCGGCTTTGCAAGGGATGAACGGCCACATACAGCGCTGTCATCCGTTCAAACGCCGAGTGGTCCGGTGGCGACCTCCTTGGTCATGCGCACGATCGGGAAGGCGAGGCCGCCCGGCAGGGTGACGCTCAGCGTTTCGCCCTCGCGGTAGCCGTGGCGGGCGTAGAAGGGCCGGCCGGTCAGGGTCGCGCCCATCTCGAACCGGGTGAAACCGTGCCGCGCCGCCTCCATCTCGCTGCGCAGGAGAAGCGCTGTGGCGATTCCGCCGCGGGCCGCGTTCGGATCGACGTAGTAGGCGCGGATGTGGGCGGGATCGACGCCCGGAGCCGCCCGGGCGTCATCGCGGCCGGCGACCGCGTCGCCGCCGAAGAGGGTGCGGCGGAAGCTCCAGCCGCCGGCGCCCACCAGCCGATCCTCCGCCTCCACGAGGAAGTAGGTCCCGTCCTCGATGACCCTGCGATCCACTCCGAACAGGGGGCCGATAGAGCGTCTCCGCTGGTCTTCGCTGTAGTCGCCGCCCATCAACGCCATGACGGAGCGCTCGATCAGCGCCTCGATGACCGCGACGTCGGAAAGCCTCGCCATCCTCATCCGCATCGAAGATTTCAGCTCCGACTCCTGATCCACGTCAGACCAGCCGGCTCTGCTCCAGGGCGGCATGGACGAAGCTGGCGAACAGAGGATGCGGCTGGAACGGGCGGCTCTTCAGTTCGGGGTGGAACTGCACGCCCACGAACCAGGGATGGTCGTCCCGCTCCACGATCTCGGGCAGGACGCCGTCCGGCGACAGGCCGGTGAAGCGTAGGCCGGCGCCCTCGATTGCCTCGCGGTAGCCGATGTTCACCTCGTAGCGGTGGCGATGGCGTTCGCTGATGTCGGTCGATCCGTAGATGCCGCTCACCTTGGAGCCCGGCTGGAGCACGGCTTCATAGGCGCCAAGCCGCATGGAGCCGCCGAGGTCGCCGCCCGACAGGCGCTGCTCGAGCTGGTTGCCGCGCACCCACTCGGTCATCAGCCCGACCACCGGCTCCTCGGCGGGCCCGAACTCGGTGGAGCTGGCGCCCTTCACGCCCGCCACGTTCCTCGCCGCCTCGATCACCGCCATCTGCATGCCGAAGCAGATGCCGAAATACGGCACGCGGCGCTCGCGCGCGAACTGCACCGCCCTGATCTTGCCTTCCGCGCCCCGCTCCCCGAAGCCGCCGGGCACCAGGATGGCGTGGGCGTTCTCCAGCCGGTCGATGGCGCCGCCGTCCTCCTCGAAGGCCTCCGACTCGACCCAGTCGAGGTTGACCCGCACATTGTTGGCCACGCCGCCGTGGTGCAGCGCCTCGATCAGCGACTTGTAGGCGTCCTTCAGCACCGTGTACTTGCCTACCACCGCGACCGTGACCTCGCCGTCCGGATGCTCGATCCGGTGGCTGATCTCCTCCCAACGGGCGAGGTCAGGTGCGGGCGCGTCCCTGATCGCGAAGGCCTCGAAGATTTCCCGGTCCAGCCCCTCGCGATGATAGTCGAGCGGCACGGCGTAGATCGAGGCCGAGTCCATGGCCTGGATGACGGCGGTCTCACGCACGTTGCAGAACAGGCCGATCTTGCGTCGTTCGTCCGCTGGTATCGGCTGTTCGCAGCGGCAGAGCAGGATGTCGGGCTGGATGCCGATGGCGCGCAGTTCGCGCACGCTGTGCTGGGTCGGCTTGGTCTTCATCTCCCCGGCCGTCTTGACGAACGGCAGGAGCGTCAGGTGGACGAAGACGCACCCTCCGCGCGGCAGCTCCTGGCCGAGCTGGCGGATGGCCTCGAAGAAGGGCAAGCCCTCGATGTCCCCCACCGTGCCGCCGATCTCCACCAGCACGAAGTCCGCACCACCCGCGTCTGAAAGCACGAAGCTTTTGATCTCGTTGGTGACGTGGGGGATCACTTGCACGGTGGCGCCAAGGTAGTCGCCCCGCCGCTCCTTCTCGATGATGGTCTTGTAGATCTGGCCGGTGGTGATGTTGTCGCCGCGGGTGGCGGCCACGCCCGTGAAGCGCTCGTAATGGCCGAGGTCGAGGTCGGTCTCGGCCCCGTCGTCGGTCACGAACACCTCCCCGTGCTGGTAGGGGCTCATCGTGCCGGGATCGACGTTCAGGTAGGGGTCGAGCTTCCTCAGCCGGACCTTGTAGCCCCGCGCCTGCAGGAGCGCGCCGAGCGCCGCGGAGGCCAGCCCCTTGCCAAGGGAAGAGACCACGCCGCCGGTGATGAAGATGTACCGCGCCATCGGCTAGTCC
>CAXUCS010000472.1:0-2334 GCA_964249365.1 uncultured Caulobacteraceae bacterium
CCCCTGCCCCAGGTCGACTTCCCCACCATCCAGGTGCAGGCGCAGTTCGCCGGCGCCAGCCCCGAGGTGATGGCCGCCACCGTCGCCACGCCGCTGGAGCGCTCGCTCGGCGAGATCGCCGACGTGACCCAGATGACCTCCACCAGCCAGCAGCGGGGGTCCAACGGCATCACCCAGATCGTGCTGCAGTTCGGGCTGGACCGCGACATCAACGGCGCCGCGCGCGACGTGGAGGCGGCGATCAACGCGGCCTACGCCTACCTGCCGTCCGACCTGAACAACAACCCCAGCTACAACAAGACCAACCCCGCCGACCGGCCGATCATGCTGCTGGCGCTCACCAGCGACACCCTGCCGACCTACCAGATCTACGACCGCGCCGAGGTGGTGGTCGAGCAGGCGCTGTCCCAGGTGCAGGGGGTGGGCGAGGTGGACGTGTTCGGCGCCGATAGCCCCGCCGTCAGGGTGGAGATGAACCCCTATGCGCTGAACAACTACGGCATCGGGCTGGAGGACGTGCGCGCGGCGCTCTCCTCCACCAACGCCTTCCAGCCGCTCGGCTTCTACACCGCGGGCGAGCGGCGGCTGCAGGTCTACACCAACGACCAGGCCACCCGGGCCAAGGACTACCAGGACGTGGTGATCGCCTACAGGAACGGCGACCCGGTGCGGCTGCGCGACGTCGCCACCGTCTACGACGGGCCCCAGACCCTCTTCAACCTCGGGCTGGTCAACGGCAAGGAGGCCATCGTGGTCAGGGTGCAGAAGTCGCCCGGCGCCAACGTCATCTCCACCACCCGCCAGATCCGCGCCGCCCTGCCCAGGCTGGCGCAGGAGATGGGCCCCGCGGTGAAGACCACCGTGGTGATCGACGCCTCCCAGAGCATCCAGGGCTCGGTCAACGACGTGGAGCGCACGCTGCTGATCTCGGTGGTCCTGGTGGTGGTGGTGGTGCTGATCTTCCTCAGGAACGGCCGGGCCACGGTGATCCCGGGGGTGGCGGTGGTGGTGAGCCTGATCGGCACCCTGGCCGCCATGTACGCCTTCCACTACACGCTCGACAACCTCAGCCTGATGAGCCTGACCATCGCCACCGGCTTCGTGGTGGACGACGCCATCGTGGTCCTGGAGAACATCACCCGCCACGTCGAGAACGGCATGGGGCGCTTCCAGGCGGCGCTGGTGGGCGCGGGCGAGGTCAGCTTCACCGTCGTGTCCATGTCGATCTCGCTGATCGCGGTCTTCATCCCCATCCTGGCCATGGGCGGGATCGTGGGGCGGCTGTTTCGCGAGTTCGCCGTCACCCTGTCCTTCTCCATCGCGATCAGCCTGCTCCTCAGCCTGACCGCGACTCCGGCGATGGCCGCCCGGCTGATCGACGAGCGGCGCGGACCGGGCGAGGGGCGGCGGACGCGCTGGGACCGCTTCTGGGGCGGCGTGGGCGACCGGTTCGAGGGCGGGTTCAACCGGATCCTGAAGACCTACGAGGGCTCGCTCGCCTGGGCGCTCGACAACAGCCTGCTCGTGCTCTTCATGCTGGTCGTCACCGTCTTCCTGACCGTCTTCCTCTACGTCAAGGTGCCCAAGGGCTTCTTCCCGCAGGAGGACACGGGCAACCTGATCGGCGGCATCCGGGTCGACCAGGCCTCCTCCTTCAATCTCACCGCCGCCAAGTTCCGCCGGCTGCAGGCCACGGTGAACCACGATCCGGCCGTGCAGAACGCGCTCAGCTTCGTCCAGAACGCCGGCGGCTTCATGTACATCGCCCTGAAGCCGCCCGCCCAGCGCCCCCACGTGACCAGCGACATGGTCATCGCGCGGCTGCGGCCGAAGTTCGCCCGCATCGCCGGCGCCCAGATCTTCCTCCAGACCGCGCAGGACCTGCAGGTGGGCGGCCGCCAGTCCAACGCCCAGTACCAGTACACGCTGCAGAGCGACGACCTGCAGGCGCTGCGCACCTGGTCGCGCAGGCTCCTGGACCAGCTGAAGAAGTCCCCCGACCTCGCCGACGTCGACACCGACCAGCAGACCAATGCGCTGGAGACCTATGTCACGGTGGACCGCGCCAGCGCCGCGCGGGTGGGCCTGACCTCCCAGCAGATCGACAGCACGCTCTACGACGCCTACGGCCAGAGCTCCGCCTCGATCATCTACAACCCGGAGAACCAGTACCACGTGGTGATGGAGGTGGATCAGAAGTACCAGGGCGACCCGACCGCGCTCAGCCAGCTGTATGTGACGCCCGCCTCCGGCGCCTCCACCGCCACGACCGCCACGCCGGTCGCGACGTCCACCGCCTCGGGCGGCGGCGGCGCGCTGGTCTCCATCAGCAAC
>CAXUCS010000473.1:0-2332 GCA_964249365.1 uncultured Caulobacteraceae bacterium
GGACTGGAGGTCGCCGCCTCCGCCCGCGCACTCGGCGCGGAGGTGACGGTGATCGAGCTGCAGCCTCGCCTCCTGGCGCGCGTGGCGCATGAGACGCTGTCCGACTTCGTCCACGATCACCACCGCGCCCGGGGCGTGCGGTTCCGGCTTGCCTGCGGGGTGGAGGGGCTGGAGGGCGAGGATGGCCGCGTCACGGCCGTGAGGCTCGCGGACGGCGGCCGGAGCCTTTGCGACGTGGCCCTCGTCGGCGTCGGCGCCCAGCCGAACCAGGAGCTGGCGCAGGCGGCCGGGATCGCCTGCGACAACGGCGTGGTGGTGGACCTCTCGGCGAGGACGTCCGATCCCTGCGTCTACGCCATCGGCGACTGCACGCGCCGCCCCTTCCCGCTCTATGGCGCGACCGGCCGGCTGGAGAGCGTGCCCAACGCCCTGGAGCAGGCCGAACAGGCCTCGGCCGACCTCTGCGGGACCAGGCCGCCCCCGCCGGAAACGCCCTGGTTCTGGTCCGACCAGTTCGACCTCAAGCTCCAGATCGCCGGCCTGCCGATCGACGCGGTGAAGACGCTGGTCCGGGGCGAGCCCTCCACCGGCCGCTTCGCCGTCTTCCACCTGAACGCCCTGGACCAGTTGCAGGCGGTGGAGGCCGTCAACGCGCCGGTCGAGTTCATGGCCGGTCGCCAGTTGATCGCGTCCAGGAAGCCCGTCTCGCCCCGGCGGCTGGCCGACCTGAGCACCTCGATGAAGGAGGTCGCGGCCTGATCCTGGCCTGCCCTCCTCGGGCGCTCCCGGGCGGCGAGGGCGCCCGCGCCGCGCCGGCGTCCGCGATCAGGGCGCCGGATCGCTCCAGGACGGGGCCTCGCGCCCGGCGCGGACGAGCGCCTGGTGGGCGGCGTGGATGTGGCTCTTCATGACGGAGGACGCCCAGGCGGCGTCGCGCGCCTCCAGGGCGCCCACCAGCTCCCAGTGGTGGCCCATGGACCGGGCCAGGTCTTCGGGCGTGTAGAGCGCCAGCGTGCGCCGGGTCAGGGGCAGCTCCACCACCAGGGCGGCCATGGCCGAGAGCCGCGGGCTCATCGCCGCGTCCAGGATGATGCGGTGGAACTGGGCGTTCACCGCGGCGAAGTCCCGGCCGTAGCCCCCGTCGCCGAGGTCGAGCGTGTCCTGCATCTCCACCGCCAGCTCCCGCAGCCTCACCACCTCGCCCGGCGCCATCCGGGTGGCCGCCCGCTCGGCTGCATGGCCCTCGATCATGGCCCGAAGCGCGTAGATCTCCTCCAGCTCGCCGGGCGAGGCGGCGGAGACCTGGGCGCCGGCGTTGGGGGTCACCACCACCAGCCCCTCCAGCGCCAGGCGGCGGAGCGCCTCGCGCACCGGCGTGCGCGAGACCTCGCAGAGCGTGGTCAGCTCCTCCTCCTTGAGCCGCCGCCCGGGCGCGAACTCCCCCGACAGGATGGCGGCGCGGATCAGCCCATAGGCCTTGCCGCCGGCCGTCGACACGGGCGCGTGCTTCACCGCCATGGCGGCCGCACCCCACGCGGCCCGGCGCTTGTCCTCCCCTGCGGAGCGGGGGAGAGATGAGATGGGCAGGTCACGCCGGGCGGGCTCAATGCGGCTCCTCGCCCCCGGAGACGTTCATCGACTCCGCGGTGATGTAGGCGGCCTCGTCCGAACAGAGGAAGGCGACCGCGTCGGCCGTGTCGCCGGCGCGTCCGGGGCGGCGCAGCGGGATGCGGGCGGCCATGGCGGCGAGGTAGGCTTCCACGCTGTCGTGGCCGGTCACGGTGGCGAAATAGCTGTTCTGCCAGGCGCCGAGCCCCGTGGTGACGTGGTTGGGACAGACGTTGTTGACGGTGATCCCGTAGGGCCCGAGCTCGATGGCGGCGGAGCGCGCCAGCCCCACGAGCCCGTGCTTGGAGGCGGTGTAGGCCTGGGCGTGGGGGAAGCCGGACTTGGCGGCCTGGCTCGCGATGTTGACGATGCGCCCGCCCCGGCCCTGGTCCACCATGAGCGCGGCGGCGACCTTCAGCCCGTAGAAGGCGCCGGTCAGGTTGACGTCGATCACCGCGGTCCAGTCGGCGGGCTCCACCTCCAGGAGCGGCTTCATAATGTAGCCGATGCCTGCGTTGTTGACCCAGATGTCGAGCGAGCCGTGCTCGGAGCGCGCATGGGCGCCCAGCGCCTGCACCTCGTCGTAGCGGCGCACGTCGCAGGCGAAGGTGGAGACCTGCGTCCCCTCCCCCCGGAGCCCGGCGGCGAGCGCCTCCATCTCCGCCGCCTGGCCGATCATGTCGGCCGGCGTCTCCGGGCCGGCGGGTCGGCCGATGTCGGAGAT
>CAXUCS010000474.1:0-2324 GCA_964249365.1 uncultured Caulobacteraceae bacterium
CGGCTCCACGGCCCGGGCGGGCGCGACCAGGCCCAGCGCTTCGAACAGGTACTCGGCCTCGCTGTAGTAGAGGGCGGTGTCGGTGAACACCGCCGGACGCCCGTTCGCGACCGCCGTCCAGAGCAGCATGGCCGTCCCGAGCGCCACCAGGAGGAGGCTGCGAAGGCCGCGCCCTTCTCCCCCGCCCCGCAGGGAAGAAGGGCGCGTCCGCCTCATCGGCGCAGGGTGAAGACCGAGGCGAGGAAACCGGAGGCGGCGAGCTGGACGCCCACGGTGACGGCGGTCAGGGAGGCGATCAGCACCCGCATGATGTGGTCGTAGACGATCGGGCCGAAGCCGCTCGCCGCCCAGGTCCACACCGACCAGGCGCCGCCGCAAAGCCCGAGCGCGAACACCACGCCCGCGGCGCGCAGCACCGTCTCCAGCGTCAGGCCGAGGACGAGCTTGCGCATCGACCGGCGCGTGGCGGGCAGGAAGCCCTCGATCTCGCCGTAGCGGCGGGCGAGCGCCCCGAACATGATCAGCTGCACCCCCAGGATCACGGCGAAGCAGGACGCCAGCATGGAGTGGACGTCGATCGACACGTGCGCGGAGAGCTGCACGGGCCCGGTCGCCAGCATGGCCGACAGCACCACGCCCAGCGCGATCAGCGCCGCGCCCGGGTAGATGAACAGCCATTTGGGGCTGTGCAGCAGGAGGAAGCGGAGGTGGCGCCAGCCGTCGCGCCAGGTCTTCAGGTGGGGCGCGCGCGAGCGTCCGTCCGGCTTCAGCGTGGTAGGCGCCTCGCTCATCGGCAGGCCGTGGAGCGCGCACTTCACCACCATCTCGCTGGCGAACTCCATGCCAGGCGTGGAGAGCTTCAGGTCCAGCATGGCCTGGCGCGAGAAGCCCCTGAGGCCGCAGTGGAAATCGTTGACCGGGATACTGAAGAACAGCTTGCCGAGGAAGCTCAGCACCGGGTTGCCGAGATAGCGGTGCAGGAAGGGCATGGCCCCCGGCGCGATCCCGCCCTTGAACCGGTTGCCCATCACCAGCGCGTCGCCCGCGCGCAGCCGCTCCATGAAGGGATCGAGCGTGTCGAAGTCGTAGCTGTCGTCCGCGTCGCCCATCACGACATAGCGGCCTTGCGCGCTCCTGATCCCGCCCATCAGGGCCGCGCCGTAGCCCTTCTCCAGCACCATGACCACGCGCGCGCCCGCCGCCATCGCCAGTGCGGGCGATCCGTCGGTGGAGCCGTTGTCGGCGATCAGCACCTCGCCGGCGACGCCCGAGCGCTCCAGGTAGGCGCAGGCCTTGCGCACGCAGACCTCGATGGTCTCCGCCTCGTTCAGGCAGGGCATCAGGATGGTGAGTTCCATCGGCGGCGCGTCACGGACGAGCGCGAACTCTTCCGCCGGGCGCTCCAGGAGGGCGGCCATCTGCAGTTCCTCGCCTCTAAGCGGCGCATTCATACGGGGCGACCCTTGCGGTTGGGTTATCGAAGGTCCGATCCCTGGGTTTTCCCGCCTTCGGCTCTCGCCCACGTGACCCGGGGCTGACTTGGATGCAAGCCGCGCCGTCGCCTCAGGCCGCCGCCAGCGTCTCGGCCTGGCGGAGGTCGACGGAGACCAGCCGCGAGACGCCGCGCTCGGCCATGGTCACCCCGTAGAGCCGGTCCATCCGCGACATGGTGACGGGGTTGTGGGTGATGGCGATGAAGCGGGTTCCGGTTCGCCTGCGCATCTCGTCCAAGAGCCGGCAGAAGCGGTCCACATTGGCGTCGTCGAGCGGCGCATCCACCTCGTCCAGCACGCAGACGGGGGCCGGATTGGCCAGGAACACGGCGAAGATCAGCGCCATGGTGGTCAGCGCCTGTTCTCCGCCGCTCATCAGGCTCATGACGGCCAGCCGCTTGCCGGGCGGGCAGGCGTAGATCTCCAGTCCCGCCTCCAGCGGATCGTCGCTCTCCGCCAGGCGGAGCTCGGCCTGCCCGCCCTCGAACAGCGCCTCAAAGAGGGCGCGGAAACCGGCGTCGACCGCCCGGAAGGCGGCCAGCAGGCGCTCGCGCCCTTCCGCATTCAGCGTCTCGATGCTGCGGCGGAGCGTGGCGATCGCGTCGGCGAGGTCGGCCCGCTCCGCCTGGAGCGTCCGGAGCCGGGCGGTCTGCTCTGCGGCCTCCTCGTCGGCGCGCAGGTTCACGCCGCCGAGCGTGTCGCGCTCGCGCTCCAGAGCGCACAGGTGCTGTTCCAGCCCTGCGGGATCGGGAGGCAGCGCCACCGCGGCGGCGGAGAGCTGGCCCGCCAGCGCCAGCGGTTCGAGGCCGGCGCCCTCGCGCACCTGCTGGG
>CAXUCS010000475.1:0-2317 GCA_964249365.1 uncultured Caulobacteraceae bacterium
GCCTCCAGCGCCGCCGCGCCCGCCCCGTCGCGCCCGAGCGCCCGCAGGAGGTCCAGCGCGATGACGTTGCCCGAGCCTTCCCAGATGCCGTTCAGCGGCGAGGCGCGGAAGAGGCGCGGCATCAGCCCCTCCTCGATGTAGCCGGCGCCGCCGTGCGCCTCCACGGCCTCGGCCACCACCACCGGGCAGCGCTTGGTCACCCAGTATTTCGCCACAGGCGTCAGCACCCGCGCGAGCGCCGCCTCCGCCGGATCGACGCCCCGGCGGTCGAGGGCCTGCGCCGTGCGGAAGGCCAGCGCCATGGCTCCCGCCACCTCCACCGCCACGTCCGCCAGCACCGTGCGCATGAGCGGCTGGTCGATCAGGCGGCGCTGGAAGGCGCTGCGCCCTTCCGCGTGCCGGATCGCCAGCGACAGGCCCTGGCGCATCAGGCTGGCGGCCCCCACCGTGCAGTCGAGCCGGGTGTGGTTCACCATCTCCACGATGGTGCGCACGCCCCGTCCCGCCTCGCCGACCGGCCAGGCCAGGGCGCCGCGGTACTCGATCTCGGCCGAGGCGTTGGCCCGGTCGCCGAGCTTGTCCTTCAGCCGCTGCAGCTCGATGCCGTTGCGCTCCCCGTCCGGGCGCCAGCGCGGGACGAGGAAGCAGCCCAGGCCCGCGTCCGTATAGGCCAGCGTCAGGAAGGCGTCCGACATCGGCGCCGAACAGAACCACTTGTGCCCGGTGAGCTCGCAGGCGCCCTCTCCGGCCGGCGCCGCGCGCGTGGTGTTGGCGCGCACGTCGGAGCCGCCCTGCTTCTCCGTCATCGCCATGCCGAGCGTGGCCGCCCGCTTCTCCACCGCGGGCAGCGAGCGCGGGTCGTAGCCGGTGGCCAACACCTTGGGGACCCAGGCCTGCGCCACGTCCGGCGCCTGGCGGAGCGCCGGTACCGCGGCGTAGGTCATCGACATGGGGCAGGTGACGCCGCTCTCCGCCTGGCTCATCAGGAACAGGAGCGCGGCGTGGGCCACGTGGCCGCCCTGCGGGTGGGTCCAGGCGCGGGCGGATACCCCGCCTTCCAGGCCCAGGCGCATCAGCTCGTGGTAGGCGGGATGGAACTCCACCTCGTCCAGCCGCCGGCCCCAGCGGTCGAAGGCCTTCAGCACGGGCGGGTTGCGGTTGGCCGCGACGCCGAGCTCGGCGGCGGCCTCGCTCCCGACCGTCCGGCCGAACCCCGAGAGGTGATCGGCGTGGCCGCCGCCGCCCGCCCGCTCCACCATGGCCGAGAGCAGCCGGTCCTCCCCGAACAGGTCCACGTCGCCGAGCGGCGGCGGCTGGTTCTCGACCTCGTGCGTCTGCAGGTGGGTGCGCGGGCGATGGGCGGTCATGACCGGTGAACGCCCGGCGGCTACAAACGGGCAGGCCTCGCCGGGCTTTCCCCGCGGCCGGGGTGCGCCTAGCCTCGCCTGGCGAAGCGGGGGCGCAAGCAATGAGCCAGACCGACATCCTGCCGCGCAGGCTGGGCGCGCTGGCGCTGGGCGCGACCGTCTTCAACACCGTTGTCGGCGCCGGCATCTTCGTCACCCCCGCCGCCCTGGCGCGCGACCTCGGCCCGGCCGCGCCGGTCGCCTACCTGGCCTGCATGGTCGCCATGGGGGCGGTGTCGCTCTGTTTCGCCGCCGCGGGGAGCCGCGCGCCGACCGCCGGCGGTCCCTACGGCTACGTCCAGGCGGCGTTCGGGCCGGCGGCGGGCTTCGTGATCGGCGTGCTGGTCTGGCTGGGCTCGGTGCTGGCGGCGGGCGGGATCGCGTCCGCGATCGTCGACACCCTCACGCGCGGCTGGCCGGCGCTCGCGACACCCTGGCTGCGGGCCGCCTGCATCGCAGGACTGTTCGCCGCCCTGGCCGGGATCAACGCGGCGGGGGTGAGCCCGGGCGCGCGGCTGGTGGGCGGCCTGACGTTCGTCAAGCTCGCGCCACTCCTGCTGCTGGTCGCGTTCGGCCTCGGTCGGCTGAAGGCGGCCGACCTCGCCTTCCAAGCGCCGGCGCCCGCGCCGCTCGGCCGCGCCATGATCCTGGCGTTGTTCGCCTTCCAGGGCATGGAGACGGCGCTGGGCGTCAGCGGCGAGGTGCGCGACCCGGCCAGGAACGTCCCGCGCGGCCTGCTCGGGGCCATGGGGGCGGTGGCGCTCCTCTACACGGGCGTGCAGCTCGCCGCGCAGAGCCTGCTCGGGCCGGCCCTGGGGCGAAGCCACGCCCCGCTGGTGGACGCGGCCGGCGCCATTGCGCCCTGGCTCGCGGTCGTGGTCCTGGCCGGGGCCGGCCTGTCCATGCTGGGC
>CAXUCS010000476.1:0-2316 GCA_964249365.1 uncultured Caulobacteraceae bacterium
TCCCTGGCCCTTCCCCCCTCGAGGGGGAAGGGAGACGGTGCGGCAGGAGATGGCCGTGACGGTCTTCTTCACCAGCGACACCCATTTCGCCGACCACCGGGTGCTGAACCTCTACCCGCGTCCGTTCGCCTCGGTGGCGGAGATGGACACGGCGCTCCTGGAGCGCTGGAACGCGGCGGTCGGTCCGGACGACGAGGTGTGGCACCTCGGCGACTTCGCCCGCACCGCGAAGGCGGCCGGCGAACGCCTACCCAGGCTGAACGGGACCAAGCACCTCCTCCTCGGCAACAACGACCCGCCGGACGTCGCGGCGCTCGGCTGGGCCTCGGTGCAGCCCTATGCGGAGACGGTGGTGAACGGCGTGGCGCTGGTGCTCTGCCACTATCCCTTGCGGAGCTGGAACGGGCAGCACCGGCGCGCGGTCAACCTCCACGGCCACAGCCACGGCCGGCTCCCGCCCATGCTGCGCCAGTTCGACGTGGGGGTGGACGCGCGAGACTACCGCCCGGTCACGCTGGCCGAGCTCGGTGTCACGGCTCCCGCCGGAGCGGGTCGCCGAGCCGCACCGTCCCGGCCTCCAGCACCCGCGCGGTGATGCCGCCACGGCTGCGCACGGCGTTGTAGCCGCCGACGCCCAGGATCGCCTCCATGCGCGAGCAGGGGTGGCATTCCGCCGTCCACTCCAGGAGCGCCTCGCCCAGGCGGAAGCGGCGGTCCTTCAGCGCCAGGAGGTTGACGCCCCGGGTCACCACGTTGCGCCTGAGCTCGCCCGCCGTGACCACCTCTCGCCCGAGGTAGGCGGCGATGGCCAGGAGATCCTCCGCCCCGATCAGCGTCAGGTGGCGGGCGCCGGTGGTGCGGCTCTGGTAGTGGTCGCCGACCAAGCCGTTGACCGGGTCGAGGCTGGCTTCGTCGACCTCCAGCAGCGGCGCATGGCGTTCCGGGCGAAGACCGATCCACGCGACCGCGCCCGGCCGCATCGGAGCGTCCAGCAGGCGCTGGAGCGGCGAGCCGGGGCGGAGCGCCACGCGTCCGCCTCAGCGGGCCGGGCTGACCCGCCAGATCGAGCCGTTCCCGTCCTCGCTGACCAGCAGCGCGCCGTCGGCCGCGGCCAGGATGCCGACCGGGCGGCCCCAGACGTGCTTGGCGTCGCTGACGAAGCCGGTCAGGAAGTCCTCGTAGGCCCCGGTGGGGGCGCCGTTCTCCAACCTGATCCGCACGACCTTGTAGCCGGTCCGCATCTCGCGGTTCCAGGAGCCGTGCAGGGTGACGAAGGCGTCGCCGTGGTACTCCGCCGGGAAGGCGGCCGGCCCGTGCGGGTCCTTGGGGTAGAAGGCGAGCTGCAGCGCTGCGGAGTGCGGCTGAATCGGCACGTCCGGCGTGGTGACGGCGTGGGCGAGGTCCGGCCGCTCGCCCTTGCGGCGGGGGTCCTCCGTCCCGCCCATCCAGTACCAGGGCCAGCCGTAGAAGCCGCCGGGCTTCACCCGCGTGACATAGTCCGGCACCAGGTTGTCGCCGAGGCCATCACGCTCGTTGGTGGCGCACCAGAGCTGGTCGGCGCCGGGCGCCAGCGTGAGGCCGACGCAGTTTCGGATGCCCGCGGCGTAGACCTTGCGGCCGTGGCCCTCCGGGTCGAACTGCAGCACGTCGGCGCGGTCCTCCTCCGGGCCCCAGCCGGCGCCCAGCCCGTGGCCGCGGTCGAAGGCCTGCGCGTCCGCCAGGTTCTTCTTCGGCATCTCCTCGGCCACGTTGGAGGCGGAGCCGACGGAGACGTACATGCGCCGCCCGTCCGGCGAGAAGCCGATGTCGCGCGTCCAGTGCCCGCCCTCGCCGTTGGTCAGCTGCGCCACCACCACCTGCGGCGGCCGCTCCGCCTTCAGGTCGCCGTCCCGGTAGGGGAAGCGCACCACCGCATTGGTGTTGGCGACGTAGAGCCATTTCGGATGGTCAGCCGGGTAGAAGGCCATGCCGAAGGGCTGCTCCAGGTTCTCCGCGAAGGTGGAGACCTGCGGCTTGGATTGGCCCGGGCGCAAGCGCAGTACGCTGATGCGGCCCTCTTCGCCCTGGCTCAGGAAGATGTCGCCGTTCGGCGCCAGCCGCATCTGGCGCGCGCCGTCCAGGCCGGAGGCGACCAGCTCGACCTTGAAGCCCGGCAGGGTCCTCGGCGTGGCGCCCGCCGGCCGGGGCGAGACGGACGAGCCGTTGTGGGCCGACGGCGTGGCGAAGGGCGCGGGCAGGTCCTTGACCTCGATCCGGCGCCAGACGCCCGGCGCGTCCGAGCGCCAGTCGCCGAACGCCGCCGCGCCCGTCCGCACC
>CAXUCS010000477.1:0-2309 GCA_964249365.1 uncultured Caulobacteraceae bacterium
CGCCTTGCCCGGCGACCCCTTCCAGGCGCCCGGGCCGGGCGGGGGAGGGCTGGAGGTCGGCTTCGCGGCCCTGGACTACGGCGCGCCCGAGCGCGTGCGCTACGCCTACCGCCTGCTCGGCGCCGGTGGAGGATGGATCGAGGTGGACGCCAGCCGGCGGCTCGCCTCCTTCTCCAACCTCGCGCCCGGGCGCTACGTGCTGCAGATCCGCGCCAGCGATCCTTCCGGCGGTTGGGCGCCGCAGGTGCTGCGCCTGCCGGTGGTGGTCGCCCCCGCCTGGAACCAGACCTGGTGGTTCAAGCTGGCGGAGGTGCTGGCCTCGGCGGCGGTGGTGGTGGCCCTGATCCGCTGGCGCACCGCGCACCTCGACCACAACCGGCGGGAGCTGGAGGCGTTGGTGGAGGAGCGTACCCATGCGCTCCAGGCGCAGAAGGACGTGCTGGAAGCGCAGGCGGTGCTGCTGGCGGAGGCGCGTACCCGCGCCGAGCAGCTCGCCCAGGCCAAGTCCGACTTCCTGGCCAACATGAGCCACGAGATCCGGACCCCGCTCAACGGCGTGGTCGCGGTGGCCGACATGCTGGCCCGCTCCGACCTGCCGAAGAAGGAGCGCGGCATGGCGGAGATCATCCGCGCCAGCGGCGACACGCTCCAGCGACTCCTGTCCGACATCCTGGACATGGCCCGGATCGAGAGCGGCAAGATCACCCTGGAGATCGCGCCCTTCCACGCCGGCGACATGGTGCGCGCGGTGGCGGGCCTGTCGCAGCTGAAGTGCGACGAGAAGGGCGTGCGGCTCGCCGTCGAGATCGCGCCGGACGTCGACGAGGCCGTGGTGGGCGACATGGTGCGGGTGCGCCAGGTGGTCACCAACCTCCTCTCCAACGCGGTCAAGTTCACCGACGGGGGCGAGGTCAGGCTGGTCGCCGAGCGGGTGGCCGGCGGGCGGGCCCGGTTCACGGTGGTCGACACGGGGGTGGGCTTCGCCATGGCCGACAAGGCCAAGGTGCTCGGGCGCTTCGAGCAGGCCGACAGCTCCATAACCCGTCGTTTCGGCGGAACGGGGCTGGGGCTCTCGATCTGCTGCAACCTCGCCGTCCTGATGGGCGGGGAGCTGGACTGCGACAGCGAGCCGGGCGTCGGCTCGCGCTTCTGGCTAGAGCTGCCGCTGGAGACGGCGGATGAGGCGCTCGCGCCGGAGGCCGCCTTCGACGACGGGGTCAAGCCCGGGGGAGGCGCCCCGCTCCGCGTCCTGGTGGCCGACGACCATCCCACCAACCGCCAGGTCGTCCGGCTGATGCTGGACGAGATGGCCGAGCTCGTCTGCGTCGAGGACGGGGCCCAGGCGGTCGAAGCCTTCGGGCAGGGCGGCTTCGACGTCATCCTCATGGACATGCAGATGCCGGTCATGGACGGCCTGACGGCGCTGCGCGAGATCCGCCGCCGCGAGGCGGAGCGGGGGCTGAACCGCACGCCGGCGATCATGCTGACCGCCAACGCCCTTCCCGAGCATGTGGCGAGCGCCGCGGCGGCCGGGGCCGACCTGCACCTCGCCAAGCCCTTCACCGCGTCCAGCCTGTTCGAGGCGTTGGACGAGGCGCTGTCCGGCCGCGATGAGGAAGCCCAGGCCGCCGCCTGAGCCGATGGGCAGGGCGTCCGGCGCACGGCGCCGGCCCCACGGTCCTGGCCCTTCACTCCGGCCCGCCAGCCGCTATAATCATCGGACGGGGGAACTCATGAGATCGTCGAGTGTGGTGCGCGCGGGCGCGTCGGTGGCGTTGTGCGCGGTGATGGCGGCCGGATGCGCGCACCGGCCCAAGCCGGAAGCGCCTCCCGCGCCGAGCTCCGCCTCCGAGACGCCCAGCGCCTCGGGCCTGCAGCCGGCCAACACCACCCCGCCGCAACGCCAGCACTACATCATCGAACTCCTGGAGGCTGGCCAGCGCGACCAGGCCCGGGTCGAGGCGCAGGAACTCCTGAAGGAGCAGCCCTCCAACATGGAGGCCCAGACCTTCCTGAACGAGCTCGACATCAATCCCCAGACCCTGCTGGGCTCGGAGAACTTCTCCTACACCGTCCAGCCGGGCGAGACCCTCTCCACCCTGGCCGACCGCTTCCTGGGCGACTCCAACCTCTTCTACGCCCTGGCGCGCTACAACAACATCGACGTGCCCAAGGATGTGACGCCCGGCCAGCAGATCCTGGTCCCCAGCACCTCGCGCGCGGTCACGCCCGACCACGGCGACCATGCCCCTCGCCCCGAGCACGCCGGCCGCCCCGAGCACAGGGAAGGCGAGCCGTCGCTCCGCCAC
>CAXUCS010000478.1:0-2302 GCA_964249365.1 uncultured Caulobacteraceae bacterium
CGGTGCGCCCTGCCGCCGCCGAGCCGGCGCGCGTTCAGCGCCGCGCCGACCGCGATCAGCGCCCAGCCCGGCCCCTTCGTCTGGGCGTAGGAGAAGGCCACCAGGCAGGACTCGCCCAGGCTGTCGCGGCCGTAGCCGCCCAGGATGTGCCAAAGGTCGTGGACGTCGCGGATGCGCCGGCCGAACCAGGCGTAGGGGTGGCGCGTCTCGACATTGCTGAGGTCCAGGCCCCGGCGGCTCTCGGTCGCCAGCCCCTCGGCCGACAGCCCCTCGGCCTTGCGCCAGCGGAAATACTCCGCCCCGACCGTGCCGGGCAGGTAGCGGGCCATCTCCGCATCGTTGTCGAGGTGCTCGACCAGTTCCTCGCGCAGGTAGGATTGCAGGCCTCCGCCACGGGTCCGCAGCAGCCGGCCGTAGCCGCGCGCCACCGAACGCCCGTTGAGCGCCCGCATGATCTCGAACACCTGGGCGGTGTCCTCCTTGTTGCGCAGGAGCGCGCGAAACGCCCTGATCGCGCGGGGCAGGTCCAGGTGCGCGCTCGGTGGCCGGTAGGTCGGGGTCGTGGCCGGGAAGGCGGAGTCAGCGGTCAGATCGCTCATGGTGAGGACGCCCTGGTGGTTCACCCTTACGGCAAGATGAGGTGGGACGGGGCTCCTGTCCAGCAGGCGGGCGGAACGCGCCGCCGCTAGGACTGTGCACCGCACAAGACTAGAAGCCGGCCTCATGGACGCCGATCCCTCCCTCGCCGTCGCGGCCCCGCCGCCCCGCCCGGTGCTGGCCGGCCGGGCGCGGGCGCCCTGGAACGAGGTGATCCTGCTGGCCGGCCTGACCATGTTCGGCTCGGTGGCTATGGACATGTACCTGCCCGCCATGCCGCGCATGGCGGCCGACCTGCGGGCCACGCCACAGCAGGCGCAGGCCACCATATCCGTCTTCCTGTTCGGCCTGGCGGTCGCCCAGCTGGTGATCGGCCCGTGGTCGGACCGGATCGGCCGGCGCCCGCCGATCCTGGGCGGCGTCGTCCTGTTCTGCCTGGCGACGGGCGTGTGCGCGGCGGCGTCCGACGTCCGGCTGCTGATCGGGGCCAGGCTGGTGCAGGCCTTCGCCGCCTGTTCGGGCATGGTGGTCAGCCGGGCGGTGGTGCGCGACCGCTACCAGGATCACGAGGTGCTGCACGTCTTCGCGCTTCTCACCCTGGTGTTCGCGGTCGCACCGGTGGCCGCCCCGCTGATCGGCGGCTGGGTGCTGGCAGCGGGCAGCTGGCGCTGGATCTTCGCCATCCAGGCGGGCTTCGGCCTGCTCGTCGGCGCGGCCGCCTTCTTCCGCCTGCCGGAGAGCCGCTCGCAGGCCACGCGGCTGAAGGCCGAGGGCGAGAACATGGTGGCGAGCTACCGCGCGCTCCTCGGCCAGCCGCGGTTCACCGGCTACCTCCTCACCGGCGCGCTCTCAGGGGCGGCGCTCTTCAGCTACATCGCCACGGCGCCGCGGGTCATCATGGGGGAGTTCCACATCGCCCCCCAGCACTTCGGCTATGTGTTCGGGGCCAATGCGGTCGGCGTCACGCTCGGCGCCCAGGTCAACGCCCGGCTGGCGCGGCGCATAGCCGGCGACCGGCTGCTGCAGGGCGCGCTGGTCGCCGCGCTCGCGGCGGGCGTGGTGCTGCTGGCGGCGGCCTGGACCGGCTCGGGCGGGCTCTGGGGCGTGCTGGTCCCGCTGTTCCTGGTGATCTCGGCGCTCGGTTTCAGCCAGCCCAACGCCACCGCGGCGGCCATGGCGGTGGACCGGGAACGCGCCGGCGCCACCGCGGCCCTGCTCGGCGCCGCTTTCTTCGGCGTTGGGAGCCTGTCGGGGACGGCTACCAGCCTGCTTCCCGGCCGCGCCTCGACGGCCATGGGCGCGGTGGTGGTCGCAACGCTGGCGCTCGCGCTCCTGGCCTACAGGACGCTGGTCGCGCCTCGCCTGCGCGGGACCTAGGCCTCCAGCGCGGCCTGCGCCGCCGCCAGCCGCGCGATCGGCACGCGGTAGGGCGAGCAGGAGACATAGTCGAGCCCCACGCTCTCGCAGAAGGCGATGGAGGCCGGGTCGCCCCCGTGTTCGCCGCAGATGCCGAGCTTCACGTCCGGCCGCGTCGCACGGCCCCGCTCGGCGCCCATCCGCACCAGCTCGCCCACGCCCTCCTGGTCGAGAGAGACGAAGGGGTCCTTCTCGATGATGTTCTTCTTCAGGTAGGCGTCCAGGAACTTGCCCGAGTCGTCGCGGCTGATGCCGAAGGTGGTCTGGGTCAGGTCGTTGGTGCCGAAGG
>CAXUCS010000479.1:0-2263 GCA_964249365.1 uncultured Caulobacteraceae bacterium
CGCCCGGCGCACGCCGCCGTCCGGCCCGAGCGCGGTGTTGGGGTGCACGGTGTCCTGGGCCGCCCGGGCGAACTCCGCCTCCGTCAGGATAGGGATAGCGGCGCCCAGCGCGCCCCATCTCAGGAGCGCACGACGGTTGGGGGCGTGGGTCTCTGGGGCGGACTCGTCGTCCATGGGGGTCTCGCGGCAGGCGTCCATGACGCCATGCAGGGACCGCCGCGGGCCCGCAAGGCCGGGGCGTCCGGGAGCGCCGCCCGCCCTTGCGGACGCTCGACTCCTTGGCGCCGGAGACTGGACGACGCCCGTAAAGACGGCGCCGGCGAGGGGTGCGGCGGATGCGGGCTTCGCCCGTGCTCGGACGAACGCCGCTCAGGCCGGGCCGGGTGCCTCGAAGCCATGGAAGACGGCGAAGTCGCCCACCGCCTCGCGGGGCGAGCGGAGCGCGTTCACCGGATGCTCGCCGTCCGCATAGCCGAGCGACATGCCGGCCACGACGTACTCGTCGTCGGGGATGGACAGCACCCGCCGCGTCACGCTCCAGAACATGTTCCAGGCGCCCTGGGCGCAGGTGTCGAGCCCCCGGTCCTTGGCCGCCAGCATCAGGGTCTGCATGAACATGCCGACGTCCAGGTAGCTCATGGCGTCCAGGTCGCGGTCCACCGTGAAGATCAGCCCGACCGGCGCGTCGAAGAAGCTGTAGTTGCGCCCCCACTGCCTCCAGCTCGCCGCCTCGTCGCCCTTGGCGATGCCGATGCGGCCGTACATGTCCTTGCCGAGCGCGCGCATGCGCGACAGGTAGGGCTCCTTGCGCTTGCTGGTGCGGGGGAACTCCGCGGCCCCGTCGTGGGCGGGCCGGGTCTCGCGATGCGCCAGCACCTCCTGCTCCAGCCGCTCGCGCACGGCGCCGGACACCACATGGACCTTCCAGGGCTGCACATTGGTGCCGGACGGCGCCTGGGCGGCGACCTCCAGGAGCTCGCGCACCAGCCACAGCGGCACGGGATCGGGGCGGAACGCCCGGACCGAGCGGCGGGCGCGGACCAGGATGTCGAAGTCCATGGCGCATCACCCTTGCGGCCGGAGCGCCGCGGTATCGCAGGAAGCCGCCGCCCGCTCCAGCCCCGGGGGCCGCGGCCGGGCCGGCCGCCCGCGGCGCGACGCGGAGTGCGCCGTAGCCGGTGGCGGGGTCGAGCGGGCGGCGGAAGTCGAGCCCCGGAGCCTCGCCCACCACCAGCTCGGCGGTGGTGCGCACGATGCAGCCCTCCACCAGGTGGCCGCCCACGCAGGCCCCGTCGCGCCGCGAGACGGCGAGGTGCAGGTGCAGTCCGTCCGGGCAGAGCGTGCCGGCCAGGGAGACGATCTCGGTCGGCTCGTCCAGCACCGCGAACGCGTCCGCCTCCCCGGGCGCGCCGGGCATCCGCAGGCGCGCGCGCGACAGGCTCCCCACGCAGGTGAGGACGAAGCCGGCGCGCAGCCCCTCGGCCTCCACCAGGCGCGCCAGCCCCGCCTTGAGGTCGCAGCCGGGCTCCAGCCGCAGGGCGTGGACGCGCACCGGACTCAGCCGGGCAGGCGCGGGTCGATCAGGTACTTCTCGCCCGTGGAGCGGCGCAGGTAGGCCTGGAAGGTGTCGGGGTCCAGCGCCTGCGCGAGCGCGATCGTGCGGGTGTAGCGGCTGGCGAAGGTGGTGGTCAGCTCCGCCGTCACCCGCGCCTGCATCCGCCCCACCACCTCCTGCCCCGCCGACTGGAGGAAGTAGGTGAGGAGCCAGCCGTCCAGCGACCAGGCGAGCCCCAGCGTGCGCGGCAAGAGCGTCGGCCCGAGGTCCAGCGCCCCGTAGATGTAGACCTGCTTGCGCCCGGGCGAGCCGTAGACGCTGAAGGGCCGGCCGGCGCTGCCCACCTGCTCCATGGCCTGGAGGATGTCGCCGGCGAGCCGCCCGCCGCCGGTGGCGTCGAAGCCGAGCGTGGCGCCGGTGGCCGCCACCGCGACCCGCAGGGCGTCGGCGAAGCCGTCCTGGCTCGCGTCGCAGACGTGGGCGGCGCCCGCTGCCTTCAGGAGCGCCGCCTGCTCGGGGCGGCGCACCACGTTCACCAGCGGCACGCCGTCGGCGATGCAGATGCGGTTCAGCATCTGGCCGAGGTTGGAGGCGGCCGCGGTGTGGACCAGCCCCTTGTGCCCTTCCTTGCGCAGAACCTCCACCATGGCGAGCGCGGTCATGGGGTTGACGAAGGCCGAGGCGCCCTCGACCGCCGTCGCCCCAGGC
>CAXUCS010000480.1:0-2252 GCA_964249365.1 uncultured Caulobacteraceae bacterium
GGCCTGCGGTCGTAGACCACCACGCGATCCTGCGCCGCCACCCCGAGCCGGCCCATGGCCTCGGCGAAGGCGGCGGGCGTCGGCAGCATGTGGGGCAGGGGGCTGGCGCGGTCCGCCACCGCGTCGATGTCGAAGAAGGCCGCGCCGGGCAGGTGGGCCGCGCCGTATTCCGCCCGGGCGTCGCGCCCGCTGTCCGGCATGAACCAGGTGGCGTCCAGCAGCTTCACGGCCCCGCGGGCCAGGAGCGCGGCCAGCGCCTCGGCGGAGATCAGGGGGTCGGCCATCTTGGGCGGCTCCGGCGCCTCAGCCCGGCAGCCAGGGCGGCGTGGGCAGGCCCTGTTCGCGCAGGTAGGCGGGGTTGAACAGCTTGGACTGGTAGCGCGCGCCGTGGTCGCAGAGGATCGTCACCACCGTGTGGCCTGGCCCGAGTTCGTGCGCCAGCCGCACGGCGCCGGCGACGTTGACGCCGGAGGAGCCGCCGAGGCACAGGCCCTCGTGCTCCAGCAGATGGAAGACGTGCTCCAGCGCCTCTGTGTCGGCGACCTGGTAGGCGTGGTCGATCGCCAGCCCGTCGAGGTTGGCGGTGATGCGGCCCTGGCCGATGCCCTCGGTGATCGAGGTCCCCTTCGAGCTCAGCTCGCCGCCGGAATAGTAGCTGAACATCGCCGAGCCGTGCGGGTCCGCCAGCCCGATGCGTACCGCGTCGCCCTTCGCCTCGCGCAGGCGGCGGGCGACGCCGGCCAGCGTGCCGCCCGAGCCGATGGCGCAGATGAAGCCGTCCACCCGTCCGCCCGTCTGTTCCAGGATCTCCGCGCCGGTGGTCAGGTAGTGCGCCTCGCGGTTGGCGGTGTTGTCGAACTGGTTGGCCCAGATGGCGCCGGCCGGCTCGCTCCGCGCGCGCTCCTCCGCCAGCCGGCCGGACACGCGGACGTAGTTGCCGGGGTTGGCGTAGGGGACCGCGTCCACCTCCACCAGCTCGGCGCCGAGCAGCCGCAGCGCGGCCTTCTTCTCCTCCGACTGGGTGCGGGGGATGACGATCAGGGTGCGGTAGCCGAGCGCGGAGCCCACCGTCGCCAGCCCGATGCCGGTGTTGCCGGCGGTGCCCTCCACGATCAGCCCGCCGGGCCTCAGGCGCCCGTCCGCCTCCGCGGTGCGGATGATCTGCAGGGCCGCGCGGTCCTTCACGGAGCCGCCGGGGTTCATGAACTCCGCCTTGCCCCAGATGTCGCAGCCCGTCTCCTCGCTCGCGCGGCGGAGGCGGATGAGCGGCGTCTGGCCGATCGCGTCCACGACGCTTCTGGCGGAGATCAAGGGGCGCGCCTTCCCGGAACCGTCGACGCGCGCTACCTAGGCTCGCCCGAGCGGCCGCACAACGCCGGGCGCGGGCTCAGGCGAGGAAGCGGCGGTGTCCAGGATCGAGCCCCAGAGACCCAACGCCGTGGTCGCCGTCGGCCGCCCGGGTCGTCGCCAGGCCCGGATCGGCAATGCGCTGAAGCTCTGCCTCATCGCCGGCCCCTGCCAGATGGAGAGCCGCGCCCACGCGCTGGAGACCGCCTGCGCGCTCAAGGAGGCGGCCGAGCGGCTGGGCGTCGGGCTCGTCTACAAGACGAGCTTCGACAAGGCCAACCGCACCTCCGCGAACGCCCAGCGCGGCCTGGGGCTGGAGGCGGCGCTGCCCGTCTTCGCCGAGATCGGCGAGGCGACCGGCCTGCCGACGCTGACCGACGTGCACGACGCGGCCCAGTGCGCGGAGGTCGCGCAGGCGGTGGACGTGCTGCAGATCCCCGCCTTCCTGTGCCGCCAGACCGACCTCCTGCTGGCCGCCGCCGCGACGGGCCGGGCGGTGAACGTGAAGAAGGGCCAGTTCCTCGCGCCCTGGGACATGAAGAACGTGGTGGCCAAGATCACCGGGGCCGGCAACCCCAACGTGCTGGCCTGCGAGCGGGGCGTGTCCTTCGGCTACAACACGCTGGTCAGCGACATGCGCGCCCTGCCGGAGCTGGCCAGGATCGGCTGCCCGGTGGTGTTCGACGCCACCCACTCGGTGCAGCAGCCGGGCGGGCAGGGGACGAGCTCCGGCGGCCAGCGCGAATACGTCCCCGTGCTGGCGCGGGCGGCGACGGCGGTGGGCGTGGCCTGCCTCTTCATCGAGACCCATACCGACCCGGACCACGCCCCGTCCGACGGACCCAACATGGTGGCGATGAGGGACTTCGAGCCGCTGGTGGCCGAGCTCCTGGAGTTCGACGCCC
>CAXUCS010000481.1:0-2247 GCA_964249365.1 uncultured Caulobacteraceae bacterium
ACCCCGACGCGCGCTTCCTGGCCTCCGACCTCGGCCGCCGCACCACCTATGACTCGACGCGAGCGGAAGCCTTGCTCGGCCGACGACTGCACTCCTTCGAGGACGCCATCACCGCCGCTGGCGAGAGCTTGGTGCAGATCGGGGCCAACAGGTGAACGTAGCCGCTGCAGTCGGCGATCAAACACTTTCACGAAACCATCGATCATGCGGTCGCCATCGGCCGCCTCCAGGCCAAGGACCTTACGTTCAGGCTGCTCCTGTGCGACGCCACGCGCCCGTCCGAGAGTGTTGGAACAGCGTCGCGACGCCTTGGCAGCCTTCGATCGCGGTGTTGGATCGCTTTGGGAGCCTTAGCTAACGCAAGATAAAGGTGCCCAGGTCTTGGTTCGGAGAATGCACGAGCATGAGTGCAGAGTCTCGCCGTTCGGGAGCGCCCGCTATGTAGCGGGGTAGATGGCCCCGCTCAACCTCAAGCTTCGCACATCAGGACTTCGCGGTGCTGAGCTTGGCCGTCGGTTAGAGCGTCGTCTTATTGAAGAAAGGGCATTGATCGCCAGGGCGTATCTCGTCGACAAAAGCCTCGTTGCCGATGCGGCCGGCGCTGATCCCCCTAAGGTGAATGAAGCGGCGGCCCCATCAATGATAAGTGACCGGCGGACGGGTCAGAGCTCGCCGTTCTAGGACTTCCCGTTGGAGCGTCGCGTCCCCGCAGAACACATGTTCGGGTCATCTAGCTGTCTGAGCTCTCTCTCTACGAGGGAGACTCGGCATGAAGCTCCGCACCTTTTAGGTCACGCCCAGTGTCAGTACGCCGCATTCGCTATGCCGCATCGCTCTCGTTGTTTGCCGCCGGAGACCGAAAGTCACTCCTAGCTTGATGTCATTGCCGGTGTACGCGCAGATAGTCTGAGTCAGTTGATTTTAACTAAGCTTGCTTTACCTCTTTATACATAAAGCACGTGGTGGAGAGAGCTGGTCTGAAGCCTCTGGTAAGTTTTGCATCTGCCAGCACAACTGGTGGACTGAAACGTGGTCTCATCAGCTACCTATCCGCGGAAGGCGGACATGCCTGGGCGTCGGTACTCCGCCGTCGACCCAATGCCCCTTGGGGTTCAATCGAGACGCAAGCTACGCATTAAAATGAGTTCCTGTTGGAGGCTGGATGAACAACCTACACGCCGCTGACCATTCATCAAATAATCCTGCCTATGGCGAAACGATGACGGCCAGCGTGGCATCACCCGGCTTTCAGGGCTTTGTGTTTGCACTTTTCTTTATCTTCGGTGGCATAACAAGCCTTAACGACGTCCTGATTCCAAAACTCAAATTCCTTTTCAGCCTGACCTACGGCGAAGCGATGCTGGTACAGACGGCGTTCTTCGCCGCCTACTTGATTGTCTCGCTTCCAGCCGCAACGGTGGTGAACCGGCTCGGCTATATGCGAAGCGCGACGGTCGGCTTGGTGGTCATGCTGGTGGGATGCTTGCTGTTCGTGCCCGCCTCGGAAACCACCGACTTTCGGGCCTTTCTGATCGCGCTTTTTACGTTGGCGAGCGGGGTTACTCTGGTGCAGGTGGTGGCCAACCCGCTCATCTCCCAGCTTGGGCATCCTGCGAGCGCCCACAGTCGGCTTACCTTCGCCCAGGCTTTCAATTCTCTCGGAACCACCATCTTTCCTTATGTCGGGTCGGTCCTGATCTTAGGACCGCTGTCGAAGGCCGACCCCGGCCACCCCTCCAGAGCGGCGCGTGCCACGTTTCGGACCGTCCATACCTCAGCCATCGCGCACGCCTATACAGGCATCGCCGTCGCGCTCGCCGTGGTGGCAGCGGCCGTATGGCTGCAGCGCCACCGCCTCCCCGAGGTGCGGCTGGCGCCGGGCTCCATCTTCGGCGGCTTAGACCTGCTCCGGCGACCCCGGTTCGCCTTTGGGACGCTTTCGATCTTCCTCTACGTCGGCGCGGAGGTCGCGGTCGGCTCACTCATCGTGAGCTTCCTGACGCGGCCGGACGTTCTCGCCCTCGGTCCCGAAGCGGCCGGGGAGCACGTGCCGTTCTATTGGGGCGGGGCTATGGTCGGGCGTTTCGTGGGCGCATACCTTCTCCGCGTACTCTCCTCCGGAAGGGTGCTTGCGGCGGCGGCGGCGGCGAACATCGGCCTCCTCGGTGTCGCAGCCGTTGCGCACGGCGCGGTCGGCGGTTGGGCGCTGCTGGCCGTCGGCCTTTTCAACTCCATCATGTTCCCGAC
>CAXUCS010000482.1:0-2244 GCA_964249365.1 uncultured Caulobacteraceae bacterium
GCCCTTCTCGCGCGCGCAGGCGCTCGGCGGCGCGGTGCTCGCGGAAGGCGTCGCGGCTCCAGATCTGGAAGCGGTCGCCCAGACCGACCACCGCCACCCAGTCGCAAAGGCCGAACGCCTCGCACAGCTCCTCGGGCAGGACGATTCGGCCGGCGGTGTCGAAGGCGAGCTTGGCCACGCCCGAGTACACGGACGTCTCCAGCGCCGAGCGCAGCGGGTCGCCGAAGGGGAGTTCCTCGATCAGCGCCGCATAGCGGGCGAACAGCGCCTGCCCGCCCCCCTCCAGGCAGTCCGCCTCGATCGAGGGGAGGCAGAACACCCCGTCGAACCCGCCGGTCGAGAGCGCGCGGAACTCGGCGGGCACCACGATGCGGCGCTTGGCGTCCAGCTGCTTCTCGAAGGTCGAGAGGAACACCCGCGCACGCCTCCCCCGCCGGCCGCACACCCCCATGCGCCGGTCCCGAATGGGTTAACACGGGTCAAAATGGGAGACAATGACACTGAACGGCCGCTAACCATGTTCCCGCAAGCTGTCGCAAGGTGACAACAAGCCGTGAACAAGGTATTGACGGAACATACATAGAACTTGCCGGACCCGCCGCGCCGCTGTTCCTTGCGGGACAAGGGCCTGCCGGTGAGATGTGGGCCAGACGGCCTGTAAGCCGGGTTCTGTGCCGCTCCGGTTGCGCCGGAACGCGGCGGCCATTCCTCTGGACCGGCCCTTGCGGGACGGTTCTCGCGACCAACCCGGACCTGCTCGGGGCGGCGACGCCCCTGCCTTCCCCCACTGTCACGCGGGAAGACGCGCGGTCCCTATTCGGTCTTGCTCCAGGCGGGGCTTGCCATGCGGTCCCCCTTGCGGGGTCCCCGGTGCGCTCTTGCCGCACCCTTTCACCCTTGCCTCCCCGGGAGGAGGCGGTCTGCTCTCTGTGGCGCTGTCCCTGGGATCGCTCCCGGCGGGTGTTGCCCGCCGCCGTGTCGTCGTGGAGCCCGGACTTTCCTCGACGGGCTCACGCCCGCCGCGACCGCCCGGCCGTCTGACCCGCAGGTCGTGTGGCCGAGCGCCGCGCCCCCGTCAACCGGCGCTCGACGGCGGGTCGGCGGCTCAGGCCTCCGCCGTCTTGTGCTGCAGCGTCGCCAGCAGGCCGTAGGCCACCTTGGACAGCAGGTCGAGGATGGTGAAGGCGGCCAGCACCAGGGCCGGCGCCATGATGTCCGCCCCCTCGCTCCCCAGCAGGAAGACGACGGGGTAGAGGATCCACAACACCGACAGGATGGCGGCGTTGCGCTGGTACATCTTGGCGTGGGACGCCGTGCGCGCCTTGGCCAGGTCCATCAGCGGCCCCCAGAGCACGTAGAGCACCGCCAGGAAGAAGCCGCAGCTCACCAGGTACCAGATCCACTTGGACGCGGTGCCGGAGGGCGCCGCGCCGGCGAACAGGCCCGTCACGATCATGGCCACGTCGCTGAACACGAGCGCGGAGATCAGCGCGATGTTGCCCTTCAGCGACGCCAGGGCGGTGAAGCACAGGCCGAGCAGCAGCAGGGGCGTGGTGAAGCTCCAGTCCACGTACCGCGCCCAGTAGAACAGCCGGTTGCCGTCCCACGAGAGCGGGAGCTCGCCGGCGCCCAGGGCCATCAGCAGGTAGAACACCGCCGCGATCGCGGGGACGGTGGTGTGGATCACCGAGGTGTTGGCCGTCTCCTCCGTGCGGCCCTTCGCCAGGAAGGCTAGGGCGAGGAAGCCCGCCGCCATGCCCCACATGCCGACCCACAACCAGACCGTTCCGCCCATGGCTTCGCCTCCTCAGCTCAGCAACGTGAACCTGCGGGCCGGGCTGGTGTTCCGCCCGCCGGTGCGGACGGGTCGGCGGGCCGGCGCCGTGGCGGTGAGGTCAGGCCTCGGCGTAGCCCGCAGGGAGCTCGTCGTCCGCGAACAGCTCGTCCTTGCTGACCGGCTCGTCCTCCACCTTCGCCTGCCCGAGGATCATGTCGACCACCTTCTCCTCGAACACGGGGGCGCGCAGCTGGGCGGCGGCCTGGGGGTTCTGGCGGAAGTACTCCAGCACCTCGCGCTCCTGGCCGGGGAACTTGCGCGCCTCGGCGAAGAGCGCGCCCTGCAGCTCCTGCTCGGTGACTTGGACCTGGCCGCGCTGGCCGATCTCGGCGAGCACCAGGCCCAGCCGGACCCGCCGCTCGGCGATCCTGCGGTACTCGGCGCGCAGCGTGTCCTCGTCCTTGCCC
>CAXUCS010000483.1:0-2233 GCA_964249365.1 uncultured Caulobacteraceae bacterium
AGGCGGAGCTCGGTCTCGGGGGCTTCGGGCAGGGGGGCGTCCGGGTCGGCGGGGTCGCGCCGCCAGCTGGTGGCGCGCAGCAGCCGGTCGCCTTCGTCGTATTCGAAGGCCACGGCGGCGTCGGCGGCGACCACCGCGGTGATGCGGTCGCGCTCGTCCCAGCGGAAGCGCTGCTCCTCCCCGTCCGCCATGACCTTGGTCCTGAGCCGGCCCAGGACGTCGCGGTGGTAGGCGGTGTGGCGTCCCGCCCAGTCGGTCTCCGCCGACACGCGGCCCGCCGCGTCGTAGGCGTAACGCCACTGCCCGCCAGCCGGGTTGGTGACGGCGAGCATCCGCCCCGTGCGGTCGTAGTCGAAGGCGGTGGCGCCCCCCGCCCCGTCCACCGCGCGCCGCAGGAGGTCGAAGGCGCCGTGGGCGTAGCGCACGGACTGGCCTTCGGCCTGCTCCACCAGGGCCAGCATTCCCTCGCCGTCATAGGCGTACAGGGTGCGCCCGCCGTCCGGGCGCTCCACGTGCGTCAGGGCCTCGCGGGGATTGCCGGGGGAAGGGACATAGGCGTAGCGGGTGGCGTTCCCCTTGGCGTCGGTCACCTGGAGCAGGCGCCCCCAGCCGTCGTAGGTCGTCTGGGTCCGTCGGCCGAGCGCGTCCGTGCGGGCCTGGGGCCGGCCGAACCGGTCCAGCTCCCACTGCAGAGTCGAGCCATCGGCCCTGGTCAAGCCCGTCAACCGACCGCGCGCATCGTAGGCGTAGCGCTGCACCGCCCCATCCGGCGCCGTCCAGGCGGCGACGAGCCCGCGCGCCTCGCGCTCGAAGCGTTCGGCCCGCCCGTCCGGGCCCGTGCGCTCCAGGAGCCGGCCGTCGCGGTCGTAGGCCCAGCGGGAGGAGCGGCCGGCCCAGTCGGTCGACCCTACCAGGCGCCCGGCCGCGTCGTGGTCGAAGCGGGTGGTGCGGCCGGCCGGGTCGGTGCGTTCTGTGAGCCTCTCCAGCGCATCCCAGGCCTGGACGGTGACGGCGCCGAGCGGATCCTCCTCCCGCACCACCAGGCCCTGCTCGTTCCACCAGAAGCTCCTCACCGCGCCTTCCGCATCACGGTAGCGCGAGCGCCGCTCGTCGGGGAACCAGTCGAAGCGGTCGTCGAACAGGCCGTCCGGCCCGCGGGTCGCCACCACGCGCCCGTCCGCGTCGTAGTCGATGGAAAGCCGTGTCGGGCCGCCGTCGCGCCACTGCGACAGCCAGCCCTGCGCGGTGTAGGCGTAGTGGAATGCGCCGGTGAAGCGGCCCTCCACGTCGGTGAGGCGACCACCGCCGTCGTAGCGATGCCGGACGAGGTCCGCCTCCTCTCCCTCCATCCGGACCCGCTGGAGGAAGCCTTCGGGCGTGGTCTCCACCGCGAAGGCCACGCCGTCGCTGTGGGCGACGCGGCGGAGCCGGCCGCCCTCCCGCTGGAAGTCGATGCGGTTGCCGAGCCCGTCCTCGATGGCCGACAGCTGGGCGACGCCGTCCGGCCCCGAGGTGAAGACGAGGCTCTGGGCGCTGCGGGCGTCGTGGAGGCGCGGCTCGGCGCGCGTCCCTTCCAGCCGGTAGTAGGGGGCCTTGAGGTGGGTGGCGCGGAGCCGCTCGCCGGAGGGCAGCGCGAAGCGCAGCCGCTGGCCCTCGCCGTCCTCCAGGAGCGCGCTCGCGCCGTCCGGGGCGAAGACGAGGCGCTGTGACCAGCCGCAGATCCAGCGGGGGCCCAGCAGGCCCTCCACCTGCATCCGCCCCGGATAGACGCGCTCCAGACGCAGCGGCAGCACGCTCGGGTATTCGAAGTCGACGCGGCGATCCATGTAGTCGCCGGTGACCATGTCCACCGGCTCGCCCATGGCCTTGCGGCCGGCCTCGTTGAGGAGGCCGCCTTCCCTCACCGCGGAGGTCGCGCCGATGACCTCCAGCGCCGAGAGGAAGAGCTGCTGGCCGACCGACAGGTCCGCGTCCGGCGTGCCGTAGCTGGCGGTGGTGTCGTCGCCCAGAACCGTCTTGCAGCCGTCCTGCACCACCGCGTCGCAGGAGGTCTTGTGGCCGACGCGGGCCATGGGCATGCCGTTGATGAAGACGGTCTTGCTGCCCTCGATGATGATCGGGGCGTTGGAATGCTCCGAACAGTTCACCGGGTCGCCGACCCGGGCGGCGCGCTGCTTTTCGAAGTAGACGTCGGGCGAGCCGTCGCTGATCTCGCCGGCGACGTGGCCCGACT
>CAXUCS010000484.1:0-1913 GCA_964249365.1 uncultured Caulobacteraceae bacterium
GCTTCCTGTTCGCGGGTTTCGCCCCGCCCAAGTCCGCCGCGCGCCGCGCCGCCTGAAAGGATACGATCATGGACGCCGAGGTGTTCGCACCCGTTCGAGGACTGGCCAAGGCGGGCGGACCCCGCCGGGCCGTGGTGATCGGCGCCGGCTTCGGCGGGCTGGCGCTGGCGGTACGGCTGCAGTCGGCGGGGATCGCCACCACGCTGGTGGAGGCGCGCGACAAGCTCGGCGGCCGCGCCTACGTCTACAGCCAAGACGGCTTCACCTTCGACGCCGGCCCGACGGTGATCACCGATCCTTCGTCGCTGGAGGAGCTGTTCGCGCTCTCGGGCCGGCGGCTGTCGGACTATGTCGAGCTGATCTCGGTGGAGCCCTTCTACCGGCTCCTGTGGGAGGACGGACGCCAGTTCGACTACGTCAACGACCAGGCGGCGCTCGACCGCGAGATCACCGCCTTCAGCCCCCCCGACGTGGAGGGCTACCGCCGCTTCCTCGCCTATTCGCAGGCGGCGTTCGAGGAGGGGTACCTGCGCCTCGGCCATGTGCCGTTCCTGGACTTCCGCTCCATGCTGGCCGCGGCGCCCAAGCTGGCGGCCATGGGGGCGTGGCGCAGCGTCTACGACGTGGTCGCGAGCTTCATCGACGACGAGCACCTGCGCCAGGCCTTCAGCTTCCACACGCTCCTGGTCGGCGGCAGCCCGTTCGCGGTCTCCTCCATCTACGCCCTGATCCACGCTTTGGAGCGCAAGTGGGGGGTCTGGTTCCCCAGGGGCGGCACCGGCGCGCTGGTGGCCGCGCTCGGCAGGCTGTTCACCGACCTCGGGGGGGACATCCGCCTCTCCAGCCCCGCCGACGAGATCACCACACAGGGGCTGCGCGCCACCGGCGTCAGGCTGAAGTCCGGCGAGGTGCTGCCCGCCGACCTGGTGGCCTCCAACGGCGACATCGTCCACACCTACGGGACGCTCCTCCGCGGCCACGCCCGGGGCCGAACGGAGGCGACCAGCCTGAAGGCCAAGCGCTTCAGCATGGGCCTGTTCGTCACCTATTTCGGCACGGACCGGACCTGGGAGGACCTTCGCCACCACACCATCCTGTTCGGCGAAAGCTACCGCGAGCTCGTGAGCGACATCTGCGGGGCCAAGCCGCTCCGCGCCGACTTCTCGCTCTACCTCCACGCGCCCACCGTAACCGACCCGGCGCTCGCGCCCCCGGGCTGCTCCAGCTTCTACGTCCTCTCGCCGGTGCCGAACCTGAAGCAGGACATCGACTGGGAGGCGGAGAAGGAGCCCTACGCCGACCGGGTGCTGGAGGCGCTGGAGCGGCGGCTGCTGCCCGGGCTGCGCGACCACATCGTCACGCGGCGCACCTTCACCCCGCTCGACTTCCAGGGCGAGTTGAACGCCCACCTGGGCTCGGCCTTCTCGCTGGAGCCGATCCTGACCCAGAGCGCCTGGTTCCGCACCCACAACCGTGACGACGTGATCCGGAACCTCTACTTCGTGGGCGCCGGCACCCATCCCGGCGCGGGCGTGCCGGGCGTGGTGGGCTCCGCCAAGGCGACGGCCGGCGTGATCCTGCAGGACGTCGCGCGATGAAGGTCACGGAGCCCTTCCCCCTCGAGGGGGAAGGGCGATCGTCCGCCTCGCTCTCCCAAGGAGAACTGACCGCCGCCTCCCACGCCACCATCCAGGCGGGCTCCAAGAGCTTCGCGCTCGCGTCGGTCCTGTTCGGGCGCCGCGAGCGGGAGGCGGCGTGGCGTCTCTACAGCTGGTGTCGCCACTGCGACGACGTGGTGGACGGGCAGAGCCTCGGTCACGGCATGAGCGTGGAGGTGGACGGCGCCCCCGAGCGGCTGGCCGAGCTCCGCCGCCTGACGGGCCTGGCGCTGCGGACGGACGGGGCCGTGCCGG
>CAXUCS010000484.1:1923-2226 GCA_964249365.1 uncultured Caulobacteraceae bacterium
CCCTGGCGCTGCTCGACGGTTTCGAGATGGACGTGGCGGAGCGGCGCTACCGCACGCTCGACGACGTGCTGGAGTATGCCTTCCACGTCGCCGGGATCGTGGGGATCATGATGGCGGAGGTGATGGGCGTGCGCGACCGGCCGACGCTCCTTCGCGCCAGCGACCTCGGCCTGGCCTTCCAGCTCACCAACATCGCGCGCGACGTGGTGGAGGACGCGGAGAACGGCAGGCTCTACCTGCCCGCCGACTGGCTGGCGGAGGCCGGCGCCCCGCCGGAGCCCGCCGCGGTCGCGGACCCGCGCC
>CAXUCS010000485.1:0-2212 GCA_964249365.1 uncultured Caulobacteraceae bacterium
CTTACCGAGGCCGGGACGCGGGAATGGACTGCCGACGAGATCGCCTTCGTCCGCTCCCTGGTGATCTACGAGGATGCCGCCGTCCTGGCGCTGGACAAGCCGCCGGGCCTGTCCAGCCAGGGCGGACGGGCGGGGGTGAACACGCTGGACGAGCTGCTCTGGGCCTTCGCCCGGCCCGGCCACGCGCGCCCGCGCCTAATCCACCGGCTGGACCGCGACACCTCCGGCGTCATCCTGACGGCCAAGACCAAGCCGGCGGCGGGCTTCCTCGGCAAGGCCATGATGGCCCGCCGCTTCGCCAAGACCTATGTCGCGCTGGTGGGCGGCGCGCCCCCGGAGCCGTCCGGCCTGATCGCCGTCGCGCTCCGTCGCGAAGAGATCGGGCGAGAGGCCTTTATGCGCGCCTGCCCGGACGACCATCCGGACGCGGAAACGGCGCTGACCCGCTATCAGGTGCTGCATCGCGGGCGGGAGGCCAGCCTCTTGGAGCTGTCGCCGGAGACCGGGCGTATGCACCAGCTCCGCGTCCACCTCGCCCACCTCGGCTGCCCCATCCTCGGCGACGCCCGCTACGGCGGCGCGCTCGCCGCAGCTGGCGAGGCCGTGCCGCGCCTGATGCTGCACGCCGCCAAGCTCCGCTTCCCGCACTCCGACGGCGGCGAGCGGACGGTCGAGGCGCCCTGGCCACAGGACCTCAGGGCGGTGCTCGACCGTGTCGCCCCGGCGGCGTCGCCCCCTCAGTCCGCTTCGCGGCCAGCTCCCCCAGTGGGGGAGCATCTCTGACGCGACGCCTCTGATCCTCCCCTATGGGAGAGGGGGACCCGCGAAGCGGGTGGAGAGGCCGGGCGCCCGGCTCACTCCCCCGGCGCGCTGGCCTGCACGGAAAGCGCGTGGACCTGGCCGGCCAGCTCTTCCTTCAGGGCGGCGTAGACCTGGCGCTGGCGGGCCAGCCGGCCCTGGCCGGCGAAGCCCGCCGCGGTGATCTTCACGGTGAAATGGCTCTCGCCGCCCGAGCGCGCGCCCGCGTGGCCGGCGTGTCTGGCGCTGTCGTCCACCACCTCCAGACGCTCGGGCGCAAAGGCGGCCTCCAGTTTAATCCGCATCGCCTCGGCCACACCCGTCATAACCGCCTCGTCAATGCTTGAACGGAGAAAGTTCGCCCGCATACTCAGCCCGATGAGCGGCGACTTTCAATACCGCCCGAAGTTCGTGGACATGCGCGTGCGCCCGCCCAAGGCGGACGAGGACGAGCGGGCCAAGGACGTCCATGCGCTGAAGCCCGGCGAGCGGCCGTGCGAGTGGCCGGGCTGCCGCGCGGCGGCGACGGCTCGCTCGCCCAAGTCGCGCGAGATGATGGACCAGCACTACTGGTTCTGCCAGCCGCACGCGAGCGAGTACAACCGCAACTGGGACTTCTTCGCCGGCATGAGCGAGGGCCAGGTCGCCGCCGCCCAGGCGGCCCAGCACGTGTTCGCGTTCGGGGAGGCGGCAGACCTCGCCGACCGCGCGCTTGAGCTCTGGCCGCGCGTCGAGGACCCCGAGCAGGTGGCCGGTGTCGGCCACGTCGAGGAGCAGCTGGTCGCCGTCAGCCTGGGCCGAGAGGTAGATCGCACCGCCCTTGGGGGAATACTTGATGGCGTTCGACAGCAGGTTGTCGAGGATCAACCGGTTGGCCTCGAGCATGTCCTCCAGGCGCCCGGTGTCCTTCCACCAGCCGCGCACGACGTGGGGGTCGACCTGCCGTCCCTCGTCGACGAGGTACTGGATCGCGTCGGTGATCTCCAGCTCGCCGCGGGCCGAGGGCTCGATCGCGCGCGCCGCGTCGTGCACCGAGGCACGGAACATGTAGACGCCGACGAGCGCGAGGTCGGTCTTGGGCTCCGGGGGCTTCTCGACGAGGCGCATCACCTTGCCGTCGGACAGCTCGGCCACGCCGTAGTTCTCGGGGTCGGCGACCGGCGTGAGCAGGATGAGGGCGTCGGGCGCGTTGTCGTTGAACGCCGCGACGAGGTCGCTGATCCCGCCCTGCAGCAGGTTGTCGCCGAGGTACATCACGAACGGGGAGTCGCCCAGGAACGGCTCGGCGGTGAGCACCGCGTGCG
Source organism: uncultured Caulobacteraceae bacterium (assembly GCA_964249365.1). Classification (GTDB taxonomy): domain Bacteria; phylum Pseudomonadota; class Alphaproteobacteria; order Caulobacterales; family Caulobacteraceae; genus CAHJWH01. The sequence goes on from CAXUCS010000485.1 coordinate 2,103, forward strand.
CGAGCCCGGCCGGCTGGTCCTGCAGGATGTAGGTGATTCGCACGCCGAACCGCGACCCGTCACCGGCGGTCTCGCGGATCTCCTCACCGGTCTCCGGCGCGATGATGATC
>CAXUCS010000486.1:0-2188 GCA_964249365.1 uncultured Caulobacteraceae bacterium
GGGTGGAGCGGCTGGCCAGGAGCGCGGCGTCGGCCGCGTCGCCCGCCGTGCGCAGCCACAGCCAAGACCGCGGCGACTTGGAGGCGAGGATCACCAGACCGGAGGCGATCTCGCGCACTCCGAACAGGCGCAGGACGCCTTCGCGTCCCTCCAGCCCCGACCAGCGCGCCACAGCGCGGGGCGCCAGCTCCAACAAGCCCAGACCCACGCCGAACCCTGCAAGGCCTCGTGCGGCCGCATCCCTGTCCATAGTCTCCCTCCGCGCTTCGGGACGCCAACCGGGGTTCCGCCGACTTGTTCCTCGTCACCTCGTCCGAAGGTTGGATAGCTAGGAGCCGCTAGCTCGCCGGTTTGCGCCGATTGCGACGTGATATGGGTTCGCCCCTGGCGAGCGGCACTGGCACGGCGCGGCGCCCACGACCGCCATGACCCACATCGCCGTCCAGGAGCGACTGGACGCCAGCGTGGTGACCTGTATGGAGCCGGTCACCGACGAGGAGTACGGGTCCGCCTGAGCGCGTCCGCCCGCTCAGGGTATGAGGCGGTCGGAGCGCATCCGGGCGAACAGGTTGAAGAAGGGCTGGTCGGTCGCCTGATGGGCGGTGGGACCGAGCCGGCGGCTCTGGCCCATGTCGGTGACCACCTCGACGGGCCGGCCGAGGTCGACGTCGGTGTACCAAGGCGAGGCGTGAGGCGAGGCGGACCTGCACGCTCTCTCCCGTTTGTGGAGCGAGCCATGGTGAGCCACCTTGGGCGAGCGCTTCACCGCTCTCCTGGGCGATGCGCGGGCGACGGCCCGGCACGACGGGACGAAGGCGACGCCGCCGCGTCGCGTGGTAAGGCTTTCCCCGGCGTTCAGGCCGGAGCCGACGCGATGGAGACTGTGGTGAGGTCTGTTGTCTGCACGCTCGGCGAGCTGGCTATGACGGCGGTGGGCCCAGTCAAGGCGGAGGCCCAACCCGCCGCCTATCGTCAGGTGGCCGCCATCCCGCTGGGCTCGCCCGAGCGCTGGGACTACGTGGTCGCCGATCCCGAGGGGGGCCGTGTGTACGTGGCCCACGGCGACCGGGTAAGCGTAGTGGACGCCCGCTCCCTCGAGCGGGTCGGCGAGGTGACCGGGATCAAGGGCGGGACGCATGGCACCTATGCGGCGACGGCGGCGGGGCTCGGCTTCACCGACGACGGGCGGGCGGGGCAGGCGGTGGTCTTCGACCTGCGGACGCTGGCGGTGAAGACGACGCTGCCCACGGCGGCGGACGCGGACGCCATCGCCGGCGAGGGCGACCGCGTGTACGTGATGAACGGCGACACCGGCACGATCACCGTCATCGACGCGCGCGGCCCCAGGGTGGTGGCCGCCATAGCGGTCGGGGGCGCGCTGGAGGCCGCCGTCCCGGACGGGCGTGGCCACCTTTACGTCAACGGGGCGGAGCGGGGCGAGGTGGTGCGCATCGACACGCGCACCGACGCTGTCGATGCGCGCTGGCCCGTGCCCGACTGCAAGAGCCCGCACGGCATGGCGCTGGACCGGGCGCACGAACGGCTGTTCATCTCCTGCGAGAACGGCCGCATGAACGTACTGGACGCGGCGACCGGGCGCGAGGTGGCCTCCGCGCCCATCGGGCTCGGCACCGACTCGGCCGGCTTCGACCCCGTGCACGGGCGCGCCTTCAGCTCCAACGGGCGCGACGGAACGGTGAGCGTGATCCAGGAGGTCGATCCCGACCACTACCGGCCGACGGCGCCCATCAAGACCGAGGTGGGAGCGCGCACCATGGCGGTGGACGTCCGCACGGGTCGCCTGTTCGTGGCCGGCGCCGAGGTGGACCCGGCCGGGCCGGCCACGGGCCGGCGGCGCTTCCTGCCGGGCACGCTGAAGCTGTTCGTGTTCGACCCCGCGGACTGAGCCGGGTCCGCCCCGAACGGAGAGGCCGCCCACCGTGGACCGCACCCGCCCCGGATTGAACAAGGTCCCGGAGGTCGCGCTGACCTTCTGGATCATCAAGGTCTGCGCCACCACGCTCGGTGAGACGGGCGGCGACGCCGTGTCCATGACGCTGGGGCTAGGCTACCTGGCCGCCACCGCGCTGTTCATCGCCGTGTTCGCGGTCGCGGCGGGCGCGCAGGTGGCTGCGCGGCGCTACCATCCCTGGCTCTACTGGGCGGTGATCCTGGCCACCACCACGGC
>CAXUCS010000487.1:0-2171 GCA_964249365.1 uncultured Caulobacteraceae bacterium
GATCGGGCCGGCGGTTGCGCGCGCGCAGGCTGCGGGTCTCGGCGACCTCGGCCCGCGCGCGGAGGCAATCTTCCGCGGCGAGGTCGCACCCGCCCTGGCGCGCCAGATCGCCGCCCTTCAGGCGCTGAGGCCTTCGGCGGTAGAGACGGCGGGGGTCTGGCGCCTGCCGGACGGAGAGGCGTGTTACGCCTCGGCCCTCCTCGCGAACACCACCGTGACGACCCCGCCCCACGCGCTCCACCTGGAAGGGCGCGCCCAGGAGGACGAACTGCAAGCCCGCATCGATGGAGCCCTGCGCGCGCAGGGCTTGTCCGTCGGCACGGTGGGGGAGAGGCTCGCCGCCCTGAACGGCGACACCCGCTTTCGGGTCTCGGACGATGACGAGGGCCGTAGGCAGCTGCTGGCGCTGGCGCGCCGGATGCTGGACGACACGACGCGCCGCCTGCCCGGCGTGTTCAACGATCCGCGGATCGATCCGCTCGTGGTGCTGCGCACGCCGCCGGCCGTGGAGGCCGGCGCACCCTCGGCCTTCTACGAGGAAGGCGCGCCCGGTGAGCCCGGCGCCTTCATGCTCAATCTGGCGCGGCCGCAGGACCTGGCCACGTGGCGGCTGCCGACGCTCGCGCACCACGAGGGCGTTCCCGGCCACCATTTCCAGTTCGGGATCATGCGCCACAGCCGCGCACTCCCCTTGTTCCGGCGCATGCTGCAGTTCTCCTCCTATACGGAGGGCTGGGCGCTCTACGCCGAACAGCTCGCCGAGGAGATCGGCTGCTACCAGGACGACCCGTTCGGCTGCATCGGCTACCTGCAGTCGGAGCTGTTCCGCGCCGCCCGGATCGTGGTGGACACGGGTCTCCACCACGAGCGCTGGACCCGCGAGGATGCCGCGGCCTGGATGGCGGCCACGGTCGGGGAGACGGCGACGACCACGGCGCGCGAGATCGACCGATACTGCGTCTACCCGGGCCAAGCCTGCAGCTTCAAGGTCGGCGCGAACGCAATCGTGCAGGCGCGCGAGGCGGCGCGGGCGACGCTCGGCGCCCGCTTCGACATCCGCACCTTCCACGATCGCGTGCTGGAGTCCGGACCCGTGCCGCTATCCGTCCTGCAGTCGAACGTCCAGCGGTGGAGCGTGGCGTGAACGGCCGCCTGACCGACTGCGCGTGCGGCAATCGAAGCTCTTAGAGCTGCGGGCGTGCGCGCAGGGTCGGCTCGCCCGGGCTTGGACATCCGGCGCAACCCCGCTCAGGTGCTGGTGAACGGAGCCGCTACCGCTCGACCTGTGGGGAGCCGGGGATCGCGGTGGGCGGCCCAGCCATTGGGCAAGAGGACGCTTCGGCGATGGTAGCCAGGATCTACGACATCTCCCAAACCTTGCGGGCGGGCCTGCCCGTCTGGCCGGGCGACACCGCCTTCCATGCGGAGCCGGTCTGGTCGCACGGCGACGGCAGCCCTGTAGCCGTGGCCCGCCTGACCCTTTCTCCCCACAGCGGCGCTCACGCGGACGCGCCCCTGCACTACGATCCGAACGGAGCCTCCATGGCCGAGGTTGACCTGGAAGCCTACCTAGGGCCCGCCCGCGTAATCGACCTCCGGGGACATGAAGGTCAGATCCGCCCCGAGCACATCGCCGGAGCGCTGGACCCTTGCGTGCGGCGCGTGCTCCTGAGAACCTACGATCGCTTTCCCCATGACCACTGGAACCATGATTTCGCCGTTCCCTCGGCCGCCACCATAGGCTTCCTGCACAAGCGGGGCGTGGTCCTAATCGGCGTCGACGCGCCCTCCTTAGACCCAGAGACATCGAAGACCATGGAAGCGCATCAGGCGGTGCGCGCTGCAGGCATGCACATCCTGGAAGGTCTGGTTCTGGACGAAGTCGCCGCCGGCGACTACGAGCTAATAGCCTTGCCCTTGAAGCTGCAGGGCGTCGACGCCTCTCCAGTCCGTGCCGTCTTGAGGACCGAGCTTGGCTAGCTGGGAAGGACGCGACTGCTCAGCAGGCTGTCCAGCCGCATATGAGTCAATGTATCAAGCAATCCTTGCAACGATAGCCTCAGCGGGCGGTTCGTCGCGGAGCAGGGATGTATTATCGTCCTACGCCTACATTCAATGTCTACGCCGGTTTGGGATGTCGCTCTGTCTGCCGGTTTGAAGTGTCACTGCGG
>CAXUCS010000488.1:0-2165 GCA_964249365.1 uncultured Caulobacteraceae bacterium
GTGTGGGGCATGGCTAGCGTCGCGCTTCCCAAGATCACCCTCTCCCGCTCCACGCCCAGGGACGTCTGGGGCGTGGTCGGGCGGGGCGAGGTGGCGCTCGTGCTCGGCGTGGTGGGGATCGTCTCCCTCCTGATCCTGCCGATGCCTGCGGTGCTGCTAGACCTTCTCCTGGCGGTCTCGCTCACCACGGCCGTGCTGATCCTGATGACGGCGCTCCTGATCAACAAGCCGCTGGAGTTCACCGCCTTCCCGAGCGTGCTGCTCGCCACCACCCTCTACCGGCTGGGGCTGGACGTCGCCTCCACCCGGCTGGTGCTGGCCCATGGGCACGAGGGCGGCGATCCCGCAGGCCATGTGATCCAGGCCTTCGGGGCGCTGATGATGGGGGGCAACTTCGTCATCGGCGTGATCGTCTTCATCATCCTGGTGGTGGTGAATTTCGTAGTCATCACCAAGGGCTCCACCCGCATCGCCGAGGTCGCCGCGCGCTTCACGCTGGACGCCATGCCCGGCAAGCAGATGGCCATCGACGCCGACCTCTCCTCCGGCCTCATCAACCAGGACGAGGCGAGGAAGCGCCGCAAGGAGCTGGAACAGGAGTCGACCTTCTTCGGCGCCATGGACGGCGCGTCCAAGTTCGTGCGCGGCGACGCGGTGGCGGGCCTGATCATACTGGGCGTCAACATCGTCGGCGGCATCCTGATCGGCGTGGTCCAGCACCACGTCAGCTTCGCCACCGCCGCGTCGAGCTACACGATCCTGACCATCGGCGAGGGGCTGGTCAGCCAGGTGCCGGCGCTCGTCATCTCCATCGCCGCGGGCTTCCTGGTCTCTAAGGCCGGGGTGGAGGGCTCCGCCGACAAGGCGCTGGCGACCCAGCTCGCCGGGAACCCGGTCAGCATGGGCATGGTGTCGGCCGCCGCGGGCGTGATGGGCGTGGTGCCGGGCATGCCGCTCCTTCCCTTCGCCGGCATCGCGCTCGGCGCCGGCGCGCTCGCCTGGCGCGCCTCGCAGCGCAAGAAGGCTCCGGCCGCCGACCCGAACGCACCGGCCGCCGCCACCGAACCGGCGGAGGAGCCGATCTCCACCGCGCTCGCCATCGACGACGTGAAGATCGAGCTCGGCTTCGGCCTCCTCAGCCTCATCAACGACGTGGACGGGAGGAAGCTGACCGACCAGGTGCGCGCGCTCCGCCGCACGCTGGCGGGCGACTTCGGCTTCGTCATGCCGTCCGTGCGCATCCTGGACAACATGCGCCTGCCCTCCCAAGGCTATGCGCTGCGCATCAAGGAGATGGAGGCGGGGACGGGCGAGGTCCGCATCGGCAGCCTGATGTGCATGGACCCCCGCGGCGGCCAGGTGCAGCTTGCGGGCGAGCACACCCGCGAGCCCGCCTTCGGCCTCCCCGCCACCTGGATCGACGATGCTCTGCGCGAGGAGGCGAGCTTCCGCGGCTACACGGTGGTCGACCCCGCCACCGTCCTGACCACCCACCTGACCGAGGTGCTGAAGGACAACATGAGCGACCTCCTCTCCTATGCGGAGGTACAGAAGCTCATCAAGGAGCTCCCCCCAGAGCAGAAGAAGCTCGCCGACGACATCATCCCGAGCGTCGTCTCAGCCACCACCGTCCAGCGCGTCCTGCAGGCCTTGCTGAAGGAGAAGGTCTCAATCCGCGACCTTCCCCTGATCCTGGAGGCCATGGGCGAGGTCGCGGGCCAGTCCACCGGCGTCACCGCGCTCGTGGAGCACGTGCGCGCGCGGCTGGGCCGCCAGCTCTGCTGGGCCAACCGGGCGGACGACGGAGCTTTACCCATCGTCACCCTGTCGCCCGACTGGGAACAGAGCTTCGCCGACGCGCTCATCGGCTCGGGCGAGGAGAAGCAGCTGGCGCTGGCCCCCTCCAAGCTGCAGGCCTTCATCAGGAGCGTGCGCGAGACCTTCGACCGCGCCGCCATGAACGGCGAGACGGGCGTGCTCCTCACCAGCCCGCAGGTGCGCCCCTACGTCCGCTCCATCATCGAACGCTTCCGCGGCCAGACCGTGGTGATGAGCCAGAACGAGATCCACCCCCGAGCCAGGCTCAAGACCGTTGGGCAGGTGTGATCCGGGAGCCGCGGCGGTCAAGGTCAGATGCTCCCCTTCTGGGGAGCTGTCGCCGAAGG
>CAXUCS010000489.1:0-212 GCA_964249365.1 uncultured Caulobacteraceae bacterium
GACCCGGTCACCACCAGGTTCCCGGCCGCGGTCTTGCCCGACCGGCTGTCCTGTTCGAGCTCGTAGGAGACCGTCTGCCCCTCGTCGAGTTCATTGAGGCCGGCCCTCTCCACCGCCGAGACGTGGACGAAGATGTCCTGCCCGCCGTCGTCCGGCTGGATGAAGCCGAACCCCTTGGCCGTGTTGAACCATTTCACCTTACCGGTAGCCAT
>CAXUCS010000489.1:222-2161 GCA_964249365.1 uncultured Caulobacteraceae bacterium
GTCCTTCTGTGCGCGCCTGTTCCAGGTCGCGACCGGTCGTATCCCGTCAAAAGCCGCCGCAAGGTGACCCGAGCCACACACCCTCATGAAGCTCCACCCTAGCTTACCTGCAACGGGGCGGCGACGCCACAGGCTTGCTCGCCTCGCCGGCGGAACATTCGCCGCGCGCCGGCCCGCTCAGCCGCGCAGGAAGGTGAGGAGGTCGGCGCCCAGCCGGTCCTTGGCGGTGAGGAAGAGGCCGTGCGGCTCGCCCTCGTATTCGATGAACTGAGCCCCGGGGATCAGCTTGGCGGCCTGGCGGCTGCTCACCTCGATCGGGACCGTCTTGTCGGCGGAGCCGTGGATCACCAGGGTGGGCGCGCTGAAGCCCGGCAGGTCGGCGCGGAAGTCCGTCTCGGAGAAGGCGCGCACGCAGGCCAGCGTGCCGCGCAGGCCGCCCTGCATGGCCATCATCAGCGTCCACTGCAGCACCTCGTCGGACACCTTGGGGTCGAGCAGCGTCTTGCCGAAGAACTGCTGTCCGAACTGTGCCAGGAAGTGGGGACGGTCCTTCATCAGCCCTTCCACCATCTTGTCGAAGGTCGAGACGTCCACGCCGTCCGGGTGCTCGGCCGTCTTGAGGAGGTAGGGCACGACGGAGGACACCAGCACCGCCCGCGCGACCTTGGACGCGCCGTGGCGGGCGACATAGCGGACGATCTCGCCGCCGCCCATGGAGAAGCCGACCAGCGAGACGGAGGGGAGCTGCAGCGCCTCGATCACCGCGGCGAGGTCGTCGGCCAGGGTGTCGTAGTCGTAGCCCATCCAGGGCTGGTCCGAGCGCCCGAAGCCGCGGCGGTCGTAGGCGATGCAGCGCAGCCCGTGCGCGCCGAGGTGCGCCAGCTGGTAGTCCCACATGTCGGCGTTCACCGGCCAGCCGTGGACGAAGATCACCGGTTCGCCGGCGCCCCAGTCCTTGTAGTAGAGCTGCGTCCCGTCGCGGGCCTTGATGAACGGCATGCGGGCGGCCTTCTCGTCGACTCGGTCAGCCTGATAAGGAACCGCGCCGGACGAAGGTTCCCCGTGCGCGCAGGCGGCGCCCCGGCCCCGCCGAGGGATGTTTAATGACCGAGAAGACCCTGTCGGTCGCCCCCATGATGGACTGGACGGACCGGCATTGCCGCGCCTTCCATCGCACCCTGACCCGGCGTTCGCGGCTCTACACCGAGATGGTCGCCGCGCCCGCGGTGATCCACGGCGACCGCGCGCGGCTGCTCGGCTTTTCGGGCGACGAGCACCCCGTGGCGCTGCAGCTCGGCGGCTCGGAGCCGGCCATGCTGGCGGAAGCGGCGCGCATCGGGGAGGGCTTCGGCTATGACGAGATCAACCTCAACGTCGGCTGCCCGTCGGATCGGGTGCAGAGCGGCCGGTTCGGCGCCTGCCTGATGCGCGAGCCCGAGCTGGTGGCGCGGTGCATGGCGGCCATGATCGACGCGGTGCGCGCGCCCGTGACCCTGAAATGCCGCATCGGCGTGGATGACCAGGACCCGGAGGAGAGCCTCTTCGCCCTGGTGGACGCCTGTGCCGCCGTCGGGGTGCGCCGGGTCGTCGTCCATGCCCGCAAGGCCTGGCTCAAGGGGCTGAGTCCCCGGGAGAACCGGGACGTGCCGCCCCTGGACTATCCCCTGGTCTACCGGCTGAAGGCGGAGCGGCCCGGGCTGGAGGTCGTGCTGAACGGCGGCGTGGCCGACCTGGACGCCGCGCGGGAGCACCTGCGCCACGTCGACGGGGTCATGCTGGGCCGCGCGGCCTACCACGATCCCGGCCTCCTCGGGCAGGCGGACCGGCTCGTCTACGGCGACGGGCGGGAGGTGGACGCCTTCGCCGCGGTGGAGGCCTACCGCCCCTACGTCGCCGCGCCCGGCCATGACGCGCCACATGCTCGGCCTCTTCGCCGGGC
>CAXUCS010000490.1:0-2161 GCA_964249365.1 uncultured Caulobacteraceae bacterium
CGCTTCGAGCGGATGCTCGCCGCCGAGCACGACCAGGCCGAGCGCTTCGCCGAGCTGGCGCGTGGGCTGCCGGGCGCGCTGACCAGCCTCGCCGCGTCGGCGGGCGTGCGGCTCGGCCGTGCTTTCCACGGCGAGGTGGTCAGGCCGGGGATCAGCCTCTACGGCGGCGGCCCGTGGGGGCGGCCGGACCCGGCGCTGCGCCCGGTCGCGACGCTGGACGCGCCGGTCGTGCAGGTGCGGTCCGTCAGGCCGGGCGAGACGGTCGGCTACGGTGCGAGCTTCACCGCCGAGCGGCCGATGCGGGTGGCGGTGGCGGCCATCGGCTACGCCGACGGCGTCTTGCGCGCCGCGGGACGGCCACGTTATGCGTGGCTGAACGGGGCGAGGTGCGCCCTCATCGGCCGGATCTCGATGGACGTCACCGCCTTGGACGTCACGGGGTGCGAGGCGGAGCCGGGCCAGCGGGTGGAGCTCTTCGGCCCCAACCTCCCGCTGGACGAGGCCGCGCGGGACGCCGGCACGCTGGCCTACGAGCTCCTGACGGGCGTGTCGCCCCGGGTGGCGCGCGTCTACCGGGGCGAAGGGGCGTGAACCCCGTGCGCGCCATCGGGCGCTCCACGCTGGAGCTGCTGCAGGCGGCTGGCCAGGTCGCGATCTTCGCCGCCCGGGGCGTGGGCGCGGTGTTCGCGCCGCCCTTCTTCCCCCGCCAGCTGGTCCGCCAGCTCTATGCGGTCGGCTTCTATTCCCTGCCGGTGGTGGGGCTGACGGCGGTCTTCACCGGGGCGGCGCTGGCGCTCAACATCTACACCGGCGGCGCGCGCTTCAACGCCGAGCAGATCATGCCCCAGATCGTGGCGCTCGGCATCACGCGCGAGCTCGGGCCCGTGCTGGCCGCGCTGATGCTGGCCGGACGCGTGTCCGCCGCGATCGCAGCCGAGATCGGGGCCATGCGGGCGACCGAGCAGATCGACGCGCTCCAGACGCTCTCCACCGACCCCTACCGCTACCTGATCGCGCCCCGTCTGACCGCGGGCGTGCTGACGCTGCCGCTCCTGACGCTGGTGGGCGACATCATCGGCATCGGCGGCGGCTGGCTGGTGGCGGTCGCCACCCTGAAGTTCAACGGCGCCACCTACATCCAGAACACCTGGAACTTCCTGCAAAGCTGGGACGTGGTCTCGGGCCTGATCAAGGCGGCGGTGTTCGGTTTCATCGTCGCCCTGATGGGCTGCTACAACGGCTTTCGGAGCCGCGGCGGCGCCCGGGGCGTCGGCCGTTCCACCACCAATGCGGTGGTCTCCGCGGCCGTGCTGGTCTTCGCCAGCGACTATGTGATGACGAGCCTCCTGAGGTGAGCGCGGCGCCCAAGCTGGAGCTCAAGGGCGTCGCCAAGACCTTCGAGGGCCGCCAGGTGCTGGACGGCGTGGACATCGCGGTGGAGCGCGGGCGCTCGCTGGTGATCATCGGCGCCTCCGGCCAGGGCAAGTCGGTGACGCTGAAGATCGCGGTCGGCCTGATGCGGGCGGACCGCGGCCGGGTGCTGATGGACGGCGAGGACATCACCGGGCTGAAGACCGCCGAGCGCTCGCGCGCCCACGGCCGGCTCGGCATGCTGTTCCAGGGCTCCGCCCTCTTCGACAGCCTCCCGGTCTGGCAGAACGTCGCCTTCCGCCTCGTCAACGCGGACGGCGTGGCGCGGCGCGAGGCGCGCGAGCGGGCGGTGGAGGCGCTCGGCCGCGTGGGCCTCGCCGCGGAGGTCGCCGACCGCTACCCCGGCGAGATCTCGGGCGGGATGCAGAAGCGGGTCGGCCTCGCCCGCGCGGTGGTCGCCCACCCGGAGATCCTGTTCTTCGACGAGCCGACCACCGGGCTCGACCCCATCACCTCCGACGTGATCAACAACCTGATCATCGAGGAGGTGCGCCGTCTCGGCTGCACGGCGGTCTCCATCACCCACGACATGGCCTCGGCGAGGAAGATCGGCGACGAGATCGCCATGCTGCACGGCGGCCGCATCGTCTGGCGCGGCCCGGCCGCCGCCATCGACGAGGCCGACAGCCCCCACGTCCAGCAGTTCATCAACGGCCGCGCCCAGGGCCCGATCACCGGGCAGTAGGGGCGCTGCCTCCGCGTAGATGCTCCCCCTCCGGGGGAGCATCTA
>CAXUCS010000491.1:0-1800 GCA_964249365.1 uncultured Caulobacteraceae bacterium
CCAGCGGGTGCAGGAGGGCGGCGATCGGCCGGTGCGCGTGCATCCCGCTCACCCCGGCCAGGACCGCGAGCGCCAGCAGCTCCACGAGGAGGAAGCCGCCCGTGACGGCCGCGCCCACCTGGATGTGCAGCACCGCCAGGAGCACCACCACCCCCACGGCCGCGGCCGCGACCGGGCGCACCGGCAGCCCGGGCCAGACCGCGCCGAGGTAGGTCGCCACACCGTAGCCGGAGAGCGCGAGCGACACGCTGAAGCCGAGCAGGTTCAACCCGAGCACGCCGCGCGCGCCCATCGGCCCGAACACGCGGCCGAGGATGGTGTACTCGCCCCCCGCGCCCGGGAAGGCGGAGCCGAGTTCGCCGTACACGCAGGCCATGAAGACGCCGAACACCGCCGCCGCGGCGAAACAGGCGAACACGCCCGTCCCCACCTGCCGGATCACGTCGGAGCCGACGATGAAGACCGCGATGGAGGGCGAAAGGCAGGACACGGTGATGAACAGCGCCCCCACGCGCCCCATGGAGCGCTGCAGCCCGGACGGGGCCTCGCCGGCGGGTGGGGAGGCGGTCAGGTCCGCCCGGCTCCGCCCACGAGCGGGTCGAGCGCGTCCGGGAGGCCGGATGCCGTTCGTGGGACCGTGGCCGGAAGCGCGGATGGCCCGGGGTCGGGGTGCATGAAGTGGAGGTGAGCACGGCCGGTCCCGTCATCGCAAGAGGCGTCGGCAGGCGCCGCCCCGCAATCCGCTGCGGCTCAGGTAACCTGCTCGGCTTGCTGGCGCCGCCGGAACGGGGCACGGGACGGTGCGATGCCGCCGTCCTCCGATCCCCCCGCCAGATGGCGCGAGCTGCTGGGCGGCAGGCACCTTCTGGTCACCGCCATCCTTTGTCTGGGGCTGTGGCTGAACGCGGCGGACGCGCTGGTGGTCTCCACCATCATGCCGAGCGTGGCCAGGGACATCGGCGGCTACGCCTTCTTCTCCTGGGGGACGGCGGGCTTCATGCTGGGCTCCATCCTGGCGGGGGCCACGGCCGGGCTGATCGCCGCACGGACGGGGCTGAAGCGCGCGCTGGCCGCCTCCGCCTTCCTCTACGCGGCCGGTTGCGTGGCCAGCGCGCTGGCGGGCTCGATCTGGTTCTTCCTGATCGGGCGGGCGGTGCAGGGGGCGGGTGCAGGCTTCATCATCGGCCTCTGCTACGTGGCCGTCCGCGCGGCCTATCCCGAGCGCATGTGGGCGCTGGTGTTCGCCGCCCTGTCGGGGGTTTGGGGCGTCGCGACCGTGTTCGGGCCGCTCATCGGCGGGCTCCTCGCCGGCGCGCACCTGTGGCGCTGGGTGTTCTGGCTGTTCGCGGTCCAGGCGCTGCTGTTCGCGGCCGCCGTCGCCGCCCTGCCCGGGCACGCAGACCCCCACGGCGCGCAGACCACCGGCCTCCCCGCCCGCCAGCTCTTGGTCCTCGCGGCGGCGGTGGCGCTCATGGCTGTGGCGGCGGTGGTCAAGGTTCTGGCGCTGGCGGCGCTCGCCACGCTCGCGGCTCTCCTGCTCCTCGTCTTCGCCTTCCGGCTGGACGGGCGCGCGGAGCGTCACCTGCTGCCGCGAGGCGCGAGCAAGCTCTCCAGCCGCTCCGGCCGGGGCTATGCGGCGGTGCTGACGCTGGCGACCTCTGCCGCCAGCTTCTCCGTCTACGCCGTGGCGCTCTTGCAGGCGCGGCTGCACCTCAGCCCGCTCTACGCAGGCTATGTGGCGGCCAGCGAGTCGATCGGCTGGACGGTGACGGCCTTGCTGGTCGCGCGCCTGTCCGACCC
>CAXUCS010000491.1:1810-2158 GCA_964249365.1 uncultured Caulobacteraceae bacterium
CCCGTTGTGCTAAAATTGGCTGATGTGGTGGTGGTGGTGGCGGTGGCGGCGGCGCGCCTGCCGGCCCGGCTGCAGCCGGCCATGATCCGGCTCGGCCCCGTGTGCATCGTGGCGGGGCTGGCGGGCTGTGCGGCCACCCTGTCCAGCGCGGGCATCGCCCTCATCATGGTCTGCGGCACTGTGATGGGCGGCGGTTTCGGCCTGTGCTGGTCGTTCATCTTCCAGGCCGTGCTGTCGGACCTGCCGGACGGCGAGGCGGCCCTGGGCGCGGCCGCCCTGCCCACCATGCAGCTCCTCGGCAATGCGCTTGGCGCGGCGGCGGCGGGGGTGATCGCCAATGCGCTCGGC
>CAXUCS010000492.1:0-1449 GCA_964249365.1 uncultured Caulobacteraceae bacterium
CTTCATGGCCGGCGTACCGATCCGCTGGATCATGGGGCTGGGGGCCGCGGCGGGGGGCGGCTTCGTGGTGATCTACCTGACCTTCCAGCACGTGGCCGCGCGCTTCCACAAGTTCCTCGGCCACGGCGACGGAGCGGTCGACACCCACCAGGTCGACAAGGCCGCCGAGGCGATCCGCGCCGGCGGCTTCTTCGGCCGGGGCCCGGGCGAAGGCGTGATGAAGCGCCATGTGCCCGACCTCCACACCGACTTCATCTATTCGGTGGCGGCGGAGGAATACGGGCTGGTGTTCAGCCTCGCGCTCATCGCGCTGTTCGGCTTCGTGGTGGTGCGCGGCATGTACAAGGCCATGAAGCTGGCCGACCCGTTCGAGCAGGTGGCGGCGTCCGGACTCTTCATCCTCTTGGGCGAGCAGACCTTCATCAACGTGGCCGTCAACCTGAACATGATCCCCACCAAGGGCATGACGCTCCCTTTCATCAGCTACGGCGGCTCCTCCATGCTGGCCATGGGGCTGACGCTGGGGCTGGCGCTGGCGCTGACCCGGCGCAGGCCGGGCGCCTACGCCTCCTCCGAAGGACCGGCTGCTGCGGGTTCGGCGCTGATCTAAGTCGGCTCGTACGCCCTGGATGCTCCCCCACTGGGAGAGCTGTCGGCGCAGCCGACTGAGGGGGCCGACGCGGCACGCGGCGGTGCAGACCCCGCCACCAGCTTCGCTGGTCCCCCTCCCCCAGATCGGGAGGATCGGCTAAGCGGCTGCCGCCATGGCCACCTCTTCACCTCGCCTCGCCGTGGTCGCCGCGGGCGGCACGGGCGGGCACCTGTTCCCGGCCGAGGCGCTCGCGCGGGAGCTCGCCGCGCATGGCTGGCGCATCGTGCTGGCGACCGACAGCCGTGGCGCCCGCTTTGCCGAGACCTTTCCGGCGGAGGAACGGCTGGCGCTGGAGGCCGCGACCTTCAAGGTCAGCGATCCGTTGGGCGCGTTCCGGGGGCTCCTACGCATCCAGGCCGGCGTGAACCAGGCCCGCACCGCCTTCGCCCGGCTTCAGCCCTCCGTCGTGGTTGGTTTCGGCGGCTACCCTTCCCTGCCGGCCATGGTGGCCGGACGGCTCGGCAGGGTTCCGACGGTGATCCACGAGCAGAACGCGGTGCTCGGACGGGTGAACCGTTTGCTCGGCCCGCGGGTCGACGCGGTCGCCTGCGCCTTCCCGACGCTGGAGAAGGCGTCCGCCCGGCTGAGGCCCGTGGTGGTCGGCAACCCGGTCCGTCCCGGGATCAAGGCGCTCCATGGCGAGCCCTACCGGCCGCCGGCCGACCCGATCCGGCTCCTCGTCACCGGCGGCAGCCAGGGTGCGAGGATCCTGTCGGAGGTCGTGCCCGTCGCTGTCGCCGCCCTGCCGGAGACGCTGCGGCGGCGGCAGCGGGTCGAGCGCCTCGCCGGGCTGGAAG
>CAXUCS010000492.1:1459-2153 GCA_964249365.1 uncultured Caulobacteraceae bacterium
GAGCAGCAGGCCCGGGCGGACGCGGTCGACGCCGTGCGGCGCACCTATGCGGAGGCCGGGGTGGAGGCGGAGGTCGCGCCCTTCTTCGACGACATGGCCGGCAGGCTCCGCGTCGCCGCCCTGGTTGTGGGCCGCGCCGGCGCCTCCACCGTGTGCGAGCTCGCCGTCGCCGGACGGCCCGCGGTGCTCGTGCCCTTCGCCGCCGCGATGGACGACCACCAGACGCTGAACGCCCGGCTCCTCTCCGATGCGGGCGCGGCCAGGGTGATCGCGGAGGCCGACTTCACCTCCGCCAGGCTGGCCGCAGTGCTCGCGGGGCTCCTCACCGACCCCGAGGCTCTCGCCCGCATGGCGGCCGCGGCCCGCGGCGCCGCCAGCCCCGACGCGGCCGAACGGCTGGCCGACCTGGTGGAGGCGACCGCGACCGGCTGACGCTTGTGACGGCGGATCGAGGGTGCGAAAGCCGCGCCTCCGCCTGCCGCTGCAGAGTAGCGCGTATGTCCCCGACCCGCCTGCGTCCGACCCCCTTCCCGATCGGCCCGGTCCACTTCGTGGGCATCGGCGGCATCGGCAGTGTCGCCGACTATGCAGCCTACCGCGTGGCCGGTGCCGATGCGGCGATGTCCGCCACGGCCGCCATGTGGAATCCGCTGCTCGCCAGCCAGATCCGGGCAGGCATTACGGAGTTGGCTCA
>CAXUCS010000493.1:0-2150 GCA_964249365.1 uncultured Caulobacteraceae bacterium
GGTATATTCTTATACTCTTTGCAAATGCGATTCGCGCTTAGGTGACGTCTATCCCGGGTATGACGACTTGCAGGCAAACAGCTGTCGTTCAGCCCTTTTTTTGCGCAGCCGAAGTGTACACAGAAGCATAGATTAATTCACTACAGTGTAGGAGCGCTCTGGAGCGCTCCATGTGCTGTCGTCCTGATTAGGTTTATCGGATCGTAAAACGGGATGTACTTCCGGAAAAACAGATCAGAAGCGCTCGTTATGCTCACTCTTGGTCAAACGTTGGACAGCGAAGTCTTCGTCGACGACCTCCGCGTATTTCGCTTGGAGGTCGAAGAGGTTGGCGTCCTGGACGCGTGGGTCGCGGTCGCCGCAAGCCTGCCTGACGACGAAAGGCGTGAAGCCGTTCTGCAGGGCGTCGAGCGCGGAAGCCCGCACGCAGCCCGAGGTGGAGAAGCCGCACAGCACCACGGTGTCGACGCCCAGACCGCGCAGGGTCGAGGCCAGCGAGGTGCCGAAGAAGGCGGAAGCGTACTGTTTGGCGACCACCACCTCGTCCGCGCGGGGCGCGATCCCTTCGCAGAACCGGCCGTAGAGCGAGCCCTGGTCGAACAGCTTCAAGGCGGGCACCTTGCGGTAGAAGAGGCCGCCGTCCAGCCCGCCCGCCTGGTAGACCACGGTGGTATAGACCACCGGCGCGCCACCGGCGCGGGCGGCCTCGACCAGGCGAAGCGTGCTCGCCAGGGCCGCCTCGACCCCGGCGTAGAGCGGCGAGTCCCTGGCGGTGTAGGCCTGCACCACGTCCACCGCCAGGAGCGCCGGTCGCCGCCCGAACGGGAGCCGGCCGCCGAAGCCGGCGCGGGCGTAGTCGGCCTGGAGCTCGCTCATACCACGCCGCGGGCCTTCAGCTCGGCCAAAGCGGACGCATCAAGGCCGAGCCGCTCGCCGTACACATCGCCATTGTGCTGGCCGACCTCGACCGGAGCGGGGGTACGCACCCGGCCGGGCGTAGCGGACAGCCTGGGGAAGACGTTCTGCATCTTCACCGTGCCCCAGCGCGGATGGGGCAGGTCGATGATCGACTCCCGCGCGGCGAACTGAGGATCGGCTAGCATGTCGGGCGCGCGATAGATCCTGCCGGACGGAACCTGCGCCTCGATCATCAAGGCTTCCAGCTCGTCCACGCTCAAGGTGCGGGTCCAGTCGGCGATCAGCGCGTCGAGCTCGATCTGGTGCTTGCCCCGCTGGATGTGGCTGGCGTAGCGGGGATCGCCGGCGAGCTCCGGACGGCCCATCGCCGCGCACAGGCGGGCGAACACCGAGTCCTGGTTGGCCCCGATCAGGTATTCGCCGTCCCGGCACGGATAGACGTTGGAGGGCGCGATGCCGGGCAGGGCGGAGCCGGAGCGCTCCCGGATGTAGCCCATGTGCTGGTAGTCGGGGATCAGGCTCTCCATCACCTGCAGCACGCTCTCGTAGAGCGAGCTGTCCACCACCTGGCCCTGGCCGGTCTGCTCGCGGTGGCGCAGCGCCGCCAGGGCGCCGAGGCACCCGTAGGTAGCCGCCAGCGCGTCCCCGATCGAGACGCCCATGCGGGACGGCGCGCGGTCGGCGTCGCCCACGATGTAGCGCCAGCCGCCCATGGCCTCGCCGATGCCGCCGAAGCCCGCGCGGCCTGCGTAGGGGCCGGTCTGGCCGTAGCCGGACACCCGCACGATGATCAGGCCGGGGTTCTCCCCATGCAGGCTCTCAGGCGACAGCCCCCAGCCCTCCAGCGTGCCGGGACGGAAGTTCTCGATCAGCACGTCGGCGCCCGCGATCAGCCGTCGCGCCAGGGCCTGCCCCTCCGGCACGCGCAGGTTGGCGCTGACGGAGCGCTTGTTGCGGGCCACCACCTCCCACCACAGCGGATAGTCGCCCCGGCCCCAGTCGCGCATGGGGTCGCCCTTGCCGGGCGGCTCGACCTTGACCACGTCCGCGCCCATATCTCCGAGCAGCTGGCCGCAGAAGGGACCGGCGATGAGCTGGCCCATCTCCACCACCTTCAGCCCCTTCAAGGGTCCGGTGTTGTCCGTGGGCCAGGAAGCCGGCGGCGCCGGCGCGTCGTCGGCCACGGGCTACTCCGCGGCCATGCGCATGGCGCGCGAAAGGCTGCGCCACAC
>CAXUCS010000494.1:0-2145 GCA_964249365.1 uncultured Caulobacteraceae bacterium
ACCAAGCACGTGCCCCCACCCCCGCCGCCCGAGGACGGCGGCCGCATCGTGGAGGAGCCGCTCGGCGAGGCGCTGTCGCGCCGCTATCTCGCCTACGCGCTGTCGACCATCACCAACCGGGCGCTGCCGGACGTGCGCGACGGGCTGAAGCCCGTGCACCGGCGGCTGCTCCACTCCATGCGCCAGATGCGGCTCGACCCCGCCTCCTCCGCCAAGAAGTGCGCGCGGGTGGTGGGCGACGTGATCGGCCGCTTCCACCCCCACGGCGACCAGTCGGTCTATGAGGCGCTGGTGCGGCTGGCCCAGGACTTCGCCCAGCGCTACCCGCTGATCGACGGCCAGGGCAACTTCGGCAATATCGACGGCGATAACGCCGCGGCCATGCGCTACACCGAGTGCCGGCTGACCGCCGCGGCAGGGCTCCTGCTGGACGGCATCGACGAGGACGCGGTCGACTTCCGCCCGACCTACGACGGCGAGGACCATGAGCCCGTCGTCCTCCCCGCCGCCTTCCCCAACCTCCTGGCCAACGGCGCCAGCGGCATCGCGGTCGGGATGGCGACCTCCATCGCCCCCCACAACGCCGCCGAGCTGATCGACGCCTGCCTGCTGCTCCTCCAGCGGCCGGAGGCGACCACCGCCGAGCTCCTGGAGCGCGCGCCCGGCCCGGACTTCCCCACCGGCGGGGTGATCGTGGAGGGGGCCCAGAGCCTCCTGGAGACCTACGAGACCGGCCGCGGCGGGGTGCGGGTGCGCGCCCGCTGGACCCGGGAGGACACGGGGCGGGGGACCTGGCGCATCGTGGTGACCGAGATGGCCTACCAGGTGCAGAAGTCCAAGCTGGTGGAGGAGCTCGCCGGCCTGATCGAGGGCAAGAAGGCGCCGCTGCTCGGCGACGTCCGCGACGAGTCCGCCGAGGACATCCGCCTGGTGCTCGAACCGAAGTCGCGCGGGATCGAGCCCGAGCACCTGATGGAGAGCCTCTACCGCGCCTCTGACCTCGAGGTGCGCTTCCCCGTCAACATGAACATGCTGGACAGGACCGGCACGCCGCGGGTGCTGGGGTTGAAGCCCGCGCTCCTCGCCTTCCTGGACCACCGGCGCGAGGTCGACGGCCGCCGCGCCCGCCACCGGCTTGAACGGATCGAGGCCAGGCTGCACATCCTGGACGGCCTCCTGGTCGTCTACCTCGACCTCGACGAGGTGATCCGCATCGTGCGCTTCGAGGAGGAGCCCAAGGCGAAGCTGATCGCGCGCTTCGAGCTCTCCGACCTCCAGGCCGAGGCCATACTGAACACCCGCCTGCGCTCGCTGGCCCGGCTGGAGGAGATGGAGCTCCGCCGCGAGCACGACGCGCTCTCCGCCGAGCGGGCGGCGCTCCAAGCGCTGCTGGGCTCCGACAAGGCGCAGTGGGCCAAGGTCGCGCGCGACCTGCGCGAGGTCAGGAAGGTCCTGGCCAAGGCGCCCCTAGGCCTGCGCCGCACCACCTTCGCCGCCGCGCCCGCCGCCGACGCGCTCCCCCCGCCCGACGCCTACATCCCGCGCGAGCCGATCACCGTCATCCTGTCGGAGCGCGGCTGGATCCGCGCCGCCCGGGGCGCGGTGGCCGACCCGGGCGAGCTGAAGTTCAAGGAGGGCGACAGGCTCGGCTTCCTCGTCCCCGCCGAGACCACCGACCGCCTGCTCATCCTGGCCTCCGACGGACGGGTCTTCACGCTCGCCTGCGACCGGCTCCCCTCCGCCCGCGGCGGGGGCGAGCCGCTCAGGCTGATGCTGGACGTGGACGACCGGGTGAAGATCGTCGCCGTCTTCCCCCACAGGCCGGGGCGCCGGCGCGTGCTGGCCTCCAGCGGCGGCTACGGCTTCGTGCTGGACGAGGCCGACGCGCTGGCCAACCGCCGCGCCGGCAAGGCGGTCCTGAACGTCGATGGGGGAGAGGCGCGCCTCTGCCTGCCCTCCGACGGCGACCACCTCGCGGTGATCGGCGACAACGCCAAGATCCTGATCTTCCCCCTCGCCGACCTGCCGCAGATGCCCCGCGGCAAGGGCGTGAAGCTGCAGGGCTACCGCGAGGGGGGCTTGCGCGACGCCATGGCCTTCGACGCCGCCACCGGCCCGGGCTGGACCGACGCCGCGGGCAGGACG
>CAXUCS010000495.1:0-2132 GCA_964249365.1 uncultured Caulobacteraceae bacterium
GTCGGCGGCCGCGGCGGTCGGCTCGCTGGACGCCCTGCTGGCGCTGCAGGAGGCGCTCTCGCCCTTGGAGCGCCGACGGCGCTCGGTCCGCCGGGGCGGACGCATCCTGGACGCCCTGGACGAGCTCAAGCTGTGCGCGCTCGATCCCGCCGGCCTCGACGGCCCGGCGCTGCAACGGCTGGCCGCAGCGGTCACCGAAGCGCGCCACGGCTCGGACGAGCCCGGGCTGGAGGCGCTGCTGGACCAGATCGAGACCCGCGCCGCCGTCGAACTGGCCAAGCGCGAGACTTTCGACTCCGCCTGACCAATCGTCGCACGGCGCATATCTGGCCTGCGCAATGTTTGCAGCGGATGTGCAACGCGGATAGAAGCCCGCCACATTGTGGCCCAACACGTGAGTTCGTCGATGCAGGCGTCCGCGTTAATGATCGAAGTTCCGCCGGCTCCCAGTCAGGAGAGCTACCGGCCGATCGATGGCGAACCCTTCATGGGTCCGCGTCAGCTGGAGTATTTCCGCCGCAAGCTGCTCGGCTGGAAGGACGACATACTTCGCGCGTCACGCGAGACGGTGGCGCTGCTGCAGGTGGTGACGGAGAACCATCCGGACGTGGTCGATCGAGCCTCCTCCGAAAGCGACCGGGCGATCGAGCTGCGGGCCCGGGATCGCCAGCGCAAGCTGATCTCCAAGATCGACGCGGCGCTGCGGCGCATCGAGGACGGCTCCTACGGCTATTGCGAGGAGACCGGCGAGCCGATCGGCCTCGGCCGGCTGGAGGCGCGCCCGACCGCCACGCTCAGCGTGGAAGCGCAGGAGCGTCACGAACGGCGCGAGCGCGTCCACCGCGACGACTGAAGCGCGCCCGCCTTCACGGATTGACCGCCGCCGCCGGGCGGAGCCGCCGCACCGCGTCCACCGCCTTCAGCGCGCGGGCGTGGACCTCCTCGGGCGTGAAGCCGGGCTTGAAGAGGTCGCCGCCCATGCCGAAGCCGCGGGCGCCGGCGGCCCACCACTCGGCCATGGCTTCTGGCTTCACGCCGCCGACCGGCTGCAGCACCACGTCGCGCGGCAGGACGTCCAGCAGCGCTCTGACGTGCGCCGGGCCGTAGGTCGAGGCCGGAAAAAGCTTCAGGTAGCGCGCGCCGGCGGCGTAGGCGGCGAACGCCTCGCTGGCGCTGCCGAAGCCGGGCATCGGCGTCATGCCATGGGCCAGCGTGCGGGCGATCACCGCCCCGTCCGTGTTGGGCGAGACCACGATGCGGCCGCCGGCCTCGGCCACTTCGCTCACCGCCTCGGGCGTCAGCACCGTCCCGGCGCCGTGCACCGCCTGATCGGCGAAGCGGGCGAGGCGACGGATGCTCTCCAGCGGCTCCGGCGAGTTCAGCGGGACCTCGATCACCCGTATCCCGCCGGCGATCAGCGCCTCGGCCACGCCCTCCACCTCGCCGGGCGTCACGCCGCGGATGATGGCCACGATCGGCGCCTGCGCCAAGGCGTCCTGCAGCGGGATCATCGCGCGCTTCCCTTGTTCGCCAGCACTTGGAAGATGGCGCGCAACCCGTCCAGCACGGCGTCCTCGCCGTCGTAGACCTTCGCTGCCACGCCGCGGAACGCCAGCGCCCTCTGATAGGCCCGGGCGAGCCGGCCGTCGCCCACCACCGAGACCGGCGTTTCCGCCGCAACGTCCAGGAGCCGCGGGCTGGACGCCACGTCCGCCCCGATCAGGAGGCCCGACAGGTAGGCGCGAACGTCCTCGGGCCTGAGGCTACCGTCTCCCACCACGCGCGAGCGCGCGGTGAAGAGGCGGGCGGCGAGCGCCTCGCCCTCGCCCGCCGCGACGACCCCGTCCTCGAACGCCGGGCCGTCCGCGTCGCCCTCGGCCCCGCCCAGCACGCTGTGGGCGGTCAGGAGCGCGAACAGCTCGCCGGTCATGGCCGTGACGAACCGCTCGATCCGGCCGTCCACCGCCAGCGTCCATTTGGCGTGAGTGCCGGGGTGGCAGAGGAGCACCGCGCCCTGCCGCCGCGCCGGCTCGGCGGCGAGCCAGCCGAACAGCTGCACCTCCTCGCCCCGCATCACGTCCGGCCCGCGCTCTCCCCGCCAGCGCAGCCCCGGCACGATGCCGACATAGGGC
>CAXUCS010000496.1:0-2131 GCA_964249365.1 uncultured Caulobacteraceae bacterium
AAGGAATACGCCCAGTTGCAGGTGAAGATCGCCGACGTCGACGCCAAGCTCGCGGTCTGGCAGAAGGCGCAACCTCGTTGCCAGCGCCTCTTGAAGATTTCCGGCGTTGGTGCGGTCGGCGCCGCCTTACTGGCGATGAAGACACCGGCGCCGGAGTTGTTCAAGTCAGGGCGCCAGTTCTCCGCCTGGCTGGGTCTGACGCCAAAGGATCATTCCACCGCAGGCAAGGCCCGGCTCGGCGTCATCACCCGCGCCGGCGACGAAGGCTTACGCGCAGTCCTGGTGGCCGGAGCCACCGCGATCGTCAGCCATGTGCGCGCCGGCACGAGCAAGAACGCCTTTGCGCCCTGGGTTGGGGAGCTTCTCAAACGCAAGGCGCCGAAGCTCGTCGCCGTGGCCCTGGCCAATAAGATGGCCCGCATCGCTTGGAAGCTGATGGCCACGGGTCAAGCCTACAAAGGCCAAACGACGCTCACGGCGTCAGCCGCCGACGCCTAAAGATCAGCCAACGCAGGGAGCAGGGATTTGCAACTGCGCTGAGCCGATGTCGGAACTTGCATGTAAGCTAGCAGATGGCGTGATCGATCGATCCTGACGTTGAACAATCCGATTGCTCCAATGGCCTACAAAGGCCGAAAAGCTGTTTGGAACCACCGTCGCGGAATCCATCTTGGCCAGTGCCGTATGGCACGAATAAAGGCCGGACATATGGAAGCAAGCGATCCGATCAAACCCTGCAGCCTTCTTGTAAGGAGGGGGTCGTCCACATATGGAGCAAGCTCAACGGCGGAATTGGGCGCGAATGCTATGACGGCCGGGACACTGGTCGGCTATACCTGATAAGTCGCCTCGTACTGCATCAAACCGACGCGGTTGCCCTCGGTGTCGTGGAAGAAGGCGAGCCGGCCTACGCCCTCAATCGTGTATGGCGCCGAGACGACCTTCCCGCCGTGCTTGGCGATCAAGCCGAGCGCGTCGTCGAGGTCTCCTACTCCGATGGTGCACTCGAAGCCGCGCGCGCCTGACCCGTCCAGCGGCTCCTGCCGGCGCTGCAGCGCGCCCTGCAGCCCGCGATCGCCCTCTGGTCCTGTTCGGATGAGGTAGAAGTCAGGCGGTCCCCACGGCTCGAACGTCCAGCCGAACGCCTCTTCGTAGAAGCGGCGGGCGCGCTCGACATCGTCAGCCTGGACGGCGAAATGGCGGATGTGGTTAGCCATGAACGTAATCCTCGACGGGCTTGCCCCGACGTTGTAGCCGCCGAGTGGCTGACGGGCTTGCTCAGGCGTGACGCAAAGTATCGAGATCGCGACAGGCGGCGGCGTGCTGCGCACCCTGCGGGCGACCTACGATGACCGCCATGCGATCGGAGATCACCAGCACGCCTGGGGCCAGCTGGTCTACGCCGCCAGCGGCGCGGTGCATGTCGCCACGTCCGCCCAGGTCTGGCTGATCCCGCCCGCCCGTGCCGTGTGGCTGCCGCCGCACGCCGCTCACAGTTTACGCATGAAGGGCCGAGCGACGCTGAGGACGCTCTACGTGCCGCCTGACGCCTGCACCGGGCTTGGAACGTCGCCCAAGGGCTTGGTCGTCACGCCCCTGATGCGCGAGCTGATCCTGGTCCTGACCGGCTTCGCCTTCGTCGACCCCTGCGACCCGCTGCAGTCGGCGCTGGCTGCGGCCCTCCTGGCGACCCTGGCCGAGGCCCCACCGCTCACTCTGGTCCTCACCCGCCCGCGGGATTCGACGGCGCTTCGGGTGGCCCTGAGGATCGAGGCCGATCCAGCGAGCGGGGTTCCGCTTGCGCGTCTGGCGGCGGAGAGCGGCACGGGCCTGCGCACGCTGCAGCGCCGCTTTCTGCTGGAGACGGGTATGGCGCTTTCGGAGTGGAGGCAGGGCGCACGGCTGATGGCGGCGGCGGCCAACCTGCTCCAGGGCGAAAGCGTCACCAGCGCGGCCTTGGAGGCGGGCTATGCTAGCACCAGCGCCTTCATCACCGCCTTCCGCTCACGCTTCGGCCAGACGCCGGGCGCCTTCCGGACCGGCGGGCCGCCATAAAGACCCAGCATTCAGCCCTCCCCTCACCGGCGGCGAGGTGGTGGACAAGCAGGGCTGCAGTTCAGGGCCGAGTTCA
>CAXUCS010000497.1:0-2131 GCA_964249365.1 uncultured Caulobacteraceae bacterium
CCGGATAGCGCGGCTGGTCGACCGAGATCGCCCCGTCGCCCGGCCGTTCCCCCGCGCTGATCGGATACTCCGGCGAGGCGGTGCAGCCCGCGACGCCGGCGGCCAGGAGCGCCGCCAAGCTCCACCGGCCGGCCGCTGACCCGGCCGACCCGCCTTGCCGCCGATGATCGGACATCCTCACCTCACACCACCACACTCGAGGGCGCGCGCCGCGGCGCCGCCGGAACGGACCTGCCCCCGCCCCTTCACGAGTCCCGCGCCACGCCGCTGAGCAGCGGCACGAAACGGACGTCGCCGAGCTCCTCCTTCACGAAGGCGCCCTTGCCGTCGCCAACATAGCGCAGGAGACTCTGGACCGGACCGCGACCGACGGGCGCAACCAGCACCCCCCCGGGCTTGAGCTGGTGGAGGAGCGTCCTCGGTTCCTCCGGCGCGGCGGCGGTGACCAGCACCCGGTCGAACGGGGCCTGTTCGGGCCAGCCCTGGCCCCCGTCGCCGAAGCGGCTGATGACGTTCTGCACGCCCAGGGTCTTCAGCCGGCCTTCCGCCTCCCCGAGCAGGGTGCGGTAGCGCTCCACCGTGTAGACGTAGCGCGCCAGCCGGGCGAGGACGGCGGTCTGGTAGCCCGAGCCGGTGCCGATCTCCAGCACCCGGTGGCGAGGCTTCAGCTGCAGCGCCTGGGTCATCAGCCCCACGATCAGCGGCTGGGAGATGGTCTGGCCGCAGGCGATCGGCAGCGCCGAGTCCTCCCAGGCCCGCGCCCTGAAGAGCTGGGGCACGAAGAGGTCGCGCGGCAGCGCCTCTATGGCCTGGAGTACGGCGGCCTCGGTGATCCCGGCCGAGCGCAGCCCCAGCACCAGGCGGGCCCGTCCCGTCCCGGCCTCCTCGGGCGGCGACGCCTCCTCCGCCACCGCGTTCAAGCCTTCTCCGCAAAGGTGGGGACCGAGCCGCCGAGGCGGCCCCTGAGGTCGTGCACGCTCTCGCGGTGGGTGAGGTCGACGTGGAGCGGGGTGACCGAGATCCTGCGGGCCCGGATGGCGTGGAGGTCGGTGCCCGGCGCGGGCTCCAGCGCGCGGCCGCGGTAGCCGAGCCAGTAGTAGTCGCGACCCCGAAGGTCGGTGCGCTTGTCGAAGTGCAGCGCGGACTCGTCGCGCAGGCCCTGCACCGTGACCTCCACGCCCTCCACCTCCTCCGGCGGCACGGCGGGGAAGTTCAGGTTCATCACCACATTGGCGGGCCAGCCGATCTCCAGGAGGCGGTTGATGATCCCGGGCGCGTGGGCCTCGGCGGTCTCGTAGTGCGCCTGCACGGTGTCGTGGAAGCGGGCGAGCACCTGGGACAGCGCCACCGAGCGCACGCCGACCGCCATGCCCTGCAGCGCGCCCGCCACCGTGCCGGAAAAGGTCACGTCCTCGCCGAGGTTCTGGCCCCGGTTCACCCCGGAAAGCACCAGGTCGGGCTTCCTGCCCTCCAGCAGCTCCTGCACCGCCAGCATGACGCAGTCGGTGGGCGTCCCGGAGACCGCGAAGGTCTTCTCCCCCAGCCGCCGCACCCGGACCGGTTCGGTAAGCGTCAGCCGGCGCGACGCCCCGGACTGCTCGGTCTCCGGCGCGCAGATCCAGACGTCGGGCGACAGCGTGCGCGCGATGCGGGCCAGCGCGTCGAGCCCCTCCGCCCCGATCCCGTCGTCGTTGGTGAGCAGTATTCTCACTCTCCCTTCCCCTTTGATGGGGAGAGGGTCGGGATTGGGGGTGGCCAGGCCGCCGTTTGGATAGCGGAGAGCACGTCGTGCATATGATCTGTCACCTGTGCGTTGGTGAAGCGCAGCACGCGATAACCCTGCGACCCCAACCAGGCGTCCCGCGCTTCATCGCGAAGGGCAGTATCCGCAAATAGCTCGTGCGGAGCTCCATCGACTTCAATGATCAGGTTGCGGCTGTGGATGGCGAAATCGACGACATAGCGCCCTACCGCCGCCTGACGTCGCACGTGCAGGCCGGTCCGCCGCAGCTCCGCCCAGAGCCGCTTCTCCGGCAGGGTCATCCGCCCTCTGAGACGCCGCGCCCGGCCGGGCGTGGCGGGCGACGCTCGATCCCGCCCGCCCCTCGCCAGCACATCCGGCTCCCTCCCC
>CAXUCS010000498.1:0-2130 GCA_964249365.1 uncultured Caulobacteraceae bacterium
GTCGTAGGCGGTGCCCGACATGGCGTCGGTCACCGCCTACGACACCCTCCTGGCGCGCCTGATCACCGCCGCGTCCAACGCGGTCTGCGTCTACACCGGGCGCCAGGGCTTCGACGTGGAGAGCTACAGCGAGCTCTACGACGGGCGCTCGCGGCCCTTCATCGTGCTGCGGCAGTGGCCGGCGATCACGGTCTCCTCCGTCTTCGTTTCCGCGCAGTTCGAGCAGCCGCCCGTCCAACTGGAGCCGCCGGTGGCGGGGGGCGGGGCCCAGCGGCTCCTCCTGGAGCACGGCTTCTTCCCCTACGGCGTCTCCAACGTCACCGTCACCTACTCGGCCGGCTACGCCGCCACGCCCGGCGACGTGGAACAGGCGGTGATCGAGCTGGTGGGCGAGCGGTTCCGCGCCCGCGAGCGCATCGGCCTGACCGCCAAGGGGCTCGGCGGCCAGGAGACCACCAGCTTCTCCGCCAAGCCGTTCAACGACACGATCGCGGCGCTGCTCGCCCCCTACCGTCGGATCTGCCCGTGGTGAGCGCCCCGCTGCGCGAGCCCATCTTCCAGGCGCTGTTCGCCCGGGTGGGCGCGGCGACCTGGGGCTCGCCCCCGGCCGGCTTCGCCTATGCGAGCCGCCGCGTGCGGCTCCTGGACGACCTGCCGGCCAGGCCCGCGCTCTGCCAGGCCGAGCACGCCGAGCAGGTGGAGCGCCTCGCCGCCCAGCCGCCGCGCCGCTGGCTGCTGGCCAGCCTCATCGTCCACCACGTCACCGGCGACCCGGACGTCCCCGGCGCGACGGTCAACAACCTGATCCTGGACGCGCTGGACCGGGCGCTCCGCCCCGACGACGCGGACGGCTGCTGCACGCTCGGCGGCCTGGTCGCCCACGCCGCCATCGAGGGCGAGGTCGAGAAGGACCCCGGCGACCTCGACGGCAAGGCCCGCCTCGCCGTGCCCGTCCGCATCCTGGTTCCCTGAGTCCTCTCTTCCCCGCGCCGCGGGGGAGAGGGACCACACGACGTGTGATCGAGGGGGCGCGTCGACGCTGACGGCAGCAGCCGGGACGCCCCCTCCGTCACGGGCCTACGGCCCGCGCCACCTCCCCCGCGACGCGGGGGAGGAGAGAAAAGGAGACGCCCATGCAATCCAGCTTCGGCGCCGGCTTCCTGTGGGGAACGCCGGCCGGGGGCGCGCCCGTGATGTTCGCCGCGCTCCAGTCCTGCCAGCTCGACGTCAGCTTCGACCAGAAGCTGCTCTACGGCCAGTCCGCCTTCGCCATCGAGATGGCGCGCGGCAAGGCCAAGGCCGACTTCAAGGCCACGGTGGGCCGCATCGACCCGGTGCTGTTCAACAGCCTGTTCTTCGGCTCCGCGCTGGCGTCCGGCCAGGTGCGCGCCTCCGTGGCGGAGGTCGCCGCGCCGAACGAAGCGGGCGGGGTCGGGACCTATGCGGTGGCCAATGCGTCGAGTTTCCGGGTGGACCTCGGGGTCTACGACGCCGCCCACGGCCGCTTCCTGACCCGCATCGCCGGCGGCGCCCCGGCGGAGGGCCAGTATTCGGTGAGCGCGACGGGCGCCTATACCTTCAGCGGGGCCGACCTCGCGCCCAACCTGAGGGTCTATTACACCTACGGCGCGGCCGGCTCGGGCTCCACCGTGACGGTGACCAACCCGCTGATGGACGCCGGGCCCGTGTTCCGCGCCGACCTCGTTCAGAGCTACCGCGGCAGGCAGTCGGTGCTGACCGCGGCCTGCCAGTCGTTCAAGCTGTCGCTGCCGCTGAAGCAGGACGACTTCACCCTGCCGGAGTTCAGCTTCTCGGCCATGGACGACGGCACGGGCGCGGTGCTCAGCTTCGCCACGGACGCCAGCTGATGGCGACGCTCCTGCTCGGGGCCGAGCGCTACGAGATCAGGCCGTTCCGCCTGCGCGAACTGCGGCAGGCGGCGCCCTTCATCGACCGGCTGGGCGCACGCGCCGGCGCGGCCCCCAGCGTCGCCGCCGCCGCGGAGAGCGCAGCCGACATGCTGGCGGTCATGGCCGTCGGCATGGCGGAGGGGGATGGCGAGGCGCTCCTGGCCCGCGTCGGACTCGCCGACATGGAGGCGGTCGCCGCCGCCTTCCGCGCGGTGATGGC
>CAXUCS010000499.1:0-2129 GCA_964249365.1 uncultured Caulobacteraceae bacterium
GCTCGGCGTCACCGTGATGACCAGTCTCGGCGGGGACGAGCTGGAGGCGATGGGCTACCGCTTCCGGGTGCGCGATCTGGTGGAGCACCGCATCCGCCAGGCGCTCGCAGCCGGGATCGACGGGGTGGTCGCCAGCCCGCTGGAGGCGTCGATGGCGCGGGCGGCCGCCACAGACGCCGGCCGCCCCAACTTCCTGGTCGTCACTCCCGGCGTGCGGCCCGCCTGGTCGGCGAAGAACGATCAGGTCCGCGCCGCAACGCCGGCGGCCGCCCTGGCCGCAGGCGCCAGCCATCTGGTCTGCGGCCGACCCATCACCGCGGCCGATGACCCCGCCGCCGCCGCGGAGGCGGTCTTGGCCGAGATGGCGGAACGGCCGGCCGCGTAACCGCATTGGCTCTGCCGCAACCTGTGGAGGGCGCATGGCCGACGGCGAGGACGAGCGCTTCATGCACGAGGCGATCCGCGTCGCGACCGAGCGCGGCCGCGACCCCAGCCTCAACCCGATCGGCTGCGTGATCGTGCGGGATGGGGAGGTGATCGCCGCCGAGAGGAACCGCGTGGCCGACGAGCACGATCCCACCGCCCACGCCGAGATCGTGGCTATCCGCGCGGCGGGAGCCCGGCTCGGCGACCCCGAACTACGCGGCGCGGTGCTCTACTCCACCCTCCAGCCCTGCGGCATGTGCACCATGGCCTCCATCTGGGCCAAGGTCGGGCGGGTGGTCTACGGGGCCGGGCGCGACGACGTGCACCAGATGTATTTCGAGGATCGCCACGTGAACACCCTGGCCTTCGTGGCCGACGCCTACCGCAACGACATCACCATCGAGGGCGGCGTGCTCCGCGACGCCTGCGCCCAGCTCTACTACGGCCCGAACGACCACCCACCGCTGGACGAGCAGGGCAACCTGTAGCGCGCCCGCCCCGTCAGGCGTTGCCGACGGGCGGCTGCAGCATGGCCCCGCTCGCCTGGGCGCGCTGGGCGGCGTAGACGGCGGCGAAGTCGATCGGCTCCAGCAGGAAGGGCGGGTAGCCGCCCTCCGCGGTCATGTCGGAGATGATCCGCCGCGCGAACGGGAAGAGGAAACGAGGGCATTCGATCAGCAGCACCAGTTCCAGCTGGTCCTCCGGGAAACCCTGCAGTTCGAAGAGGCCGCCGTACACCAGCTCGATCTGGAACACCGGCTGCTCCTGGCGCGTGGCGCGGGCGTTCAGCTTCAGGTCCACCTCGTAGAGGCCGTCCGGACGCGGGCGGGCGTTCATCTCCACGTTGAGGTCGATCTGCGGCGGTTCGGCGCCCTGGCGCAGCGTTTCGGGCGCGTTCGGGTTTTCGAAAGACAGATCGCGGGTAAACTGAGCCAGGATGCGGATGGCCGGGCCCTGAGGTTGGCCGGAGGACTGAGGCGGCTGGCCCGGCGGCTGGAAGTCGGTCACGGGCGAGGTCCGTTTGCGTCAAGGGGCCGGCGGCGGCGGGACGGGGTCGCTAGCATGAGGAGGCGAGGCCATGCAACGCGATGAGCTCAGGGCGCCTGACGCGGCTCGCACGAACGCCTATATCCCTGTCCGGGCCTCGAGTGGCCTCCACCCTCATTGCGGTTAGCGCCTTGCAAGTCGTCGAACTCCTCCTCGCCGCCGCCTTCGCCGCCGTTGTGCTGTTCCAGCTCTATTCGGTGCTCGGCCGCCGCATGGGGCGCCAGCCGGAGGAGGGAAGCAAGATGTCGCTGCGTAGGGTCATCCAGCCGCGTGGTCCCACCGCCCCCGTGGCGGAGACCGCTGCGACGGACCTGACGGGGGTGGGCGCCTTGAAGGCGCGCGACCCCAGCTTCGACCCGCAGCGCTTCCTGGCCGGAGCGAAGAGCGCCTATGAGCAGATCGTCAAGGCCTATGCCTCCGGCGATCGCGGCGTGCTGCAGCGGCTGACCTCCGGCGCCGTGTTCCGCGCCTTCGAGCGCGGCCTCGCCCAGCGGGAGGCGGCGGACCGGAGCGAGCAGGTCGAGTTCCTCCAGCCGCCCCGGGCCGACCTCGACGACGCCAAGGTGGAGGGCGACACCGCCGCGGTCCGTGTCCGGTTCCTGTCCGAGCTGCGCTCCCGCAGCCGCGACGCCGCCGGCGAGGCGCTGGCCGATCGC
>CAXUCS010000500.1:0-2127 GCA_964249365.1 uncultured Caulobacteraceae bacterium
GGGCTTGGGACGGGAAGGTTCGCGGGAGGTGCTCGGTGGGCCGTCGTCGTCGTCAGAGCGCGGCGGAAAGCAGGGTGAAGGCCCTCACCGGCCGCGACCCGAACTCTGCGTCGCGGCAGGGGTCGGCGAGCACCACGCCCTGCCCGCGCACCGCATGCACCGCCCCGCCCGCCTCCACGACGATCGCGCCGTGGCTGAAGGTGCGGCCGTAGCGCCAGAGGAGGAGGTCGCCGGGCTGGGCGCTCGCCACCTCCCGGCCGCCGAGCCGCACCACCTCGTCGACGTACAGCTCCTCGCCCCGGTGCAGGTGCCACTGGGCGGGGTAGGGGTCGAGCTCGCCCTCCCCCAGGAGGCCGCAGGCCCGGTACACCGCGAACGGCAGTTGGGCGCAGTCCACCCCCACGCCCTTCAGCCGCTGGCGGTGGGCGTAGGGGGTGCCGAGCCACGACAGCGCTTCGGCCACGATCCCCTCGCGGCTCACGTCGGCAGCCCGGTGGAGGGCTGGGGGATGAAGGGCTGGCCGCGGAAGCGGGCGAGGTTGGCGAACTTGCCTTGGCAGTCAGCCATGGAGAGCGCGCAGCCGGGATAGGCGACGAAGCCGTCGCCGGCCCCAGGCGGCGCCTGCAGGGGCGCGACCAGCTGGAAGCCGCCGGCGCCGTCATAGAGCTTCACCGTGACCGTCGCGCCTGCGTTCGCGCCGCTGGTGAAGGCCACCTTGCCGAGGCTGAACCAGCCGGGCGGCTCGGCGAGCGCGCTGGCGAAGGCGGTCTGGGTCGCCCCCGCCGCCACCGTGCCGGCCACGCCCAGCGCGGAGAGGGCGACGCCGCAGCGCGCGTCGCCGAGCGTATTCAGGCAGGAGGTCTGGTAGAGGTCCGCCGGCAGCCGGGTCGACAGGAGGTCGAGCCAGGAGGCCGCCTGCACCACCACCTGGGTGGCGCCCAGGGTCTGCGCCCCCGCCACCCGGCCGCCGAAGCGCAGGTAGGTCCCCACCGGCCCGGTGGTGGCGAGGTCGGCGAAGGAGGCCGCGACCGCCCGCTCGATGGTGACGGACGCGCCGTCCAGCCCGTAGTCCTCCACCCAGTCCAGGAACGGCTTGCCCGCCCCGGTATGGCGGGCGTCGGCGTAGAGGGTGATGTCGACGGTGGAGACCTGCACGCCCCGGGCGCTGGCCACGCCCCCGTCCTGGCAAAGGGGCCCGAGGCCGAACAGCCGCCCGCCCGCGCGGACCGGCGTGTCGACGGAGCTGTAGCGCAGAACGCCGCCCCCGTTCGCCAGGGTGAAGCTGTAGAGGTCCGCCCGCACGAAGCCGGTGGCGGTGAGGAGGAAGTCGGCGAGCGCGGTGGAGGCCGTCTTCATGGCTTCACGCTCTCGAACTGCAGGCCGTCGAGGCTCCACAGGCTCGCGACCTGCTGGGCGGGCGAGAGGGTGTCCTGGGAGAAGCGGCACCAGTAGAGGAAGCCGCCCGTCCAGCTCAGCGCGGCGTTCTCCGGCGGTGGGCTTGAGAAGCTCACCTGGCCATAGCCGCCGACGCTCCAGCCCGTCGCCGCCGCGCCGTTCACATAGAGCTGCGGCGTCCCGTTCAGCACATAGACCGGCTCGGTGAAGGGCGAGGGGCCGCCGGCGCCCACCGTGCGCACCAGCTGGAAGGTGGTCGTCACCCCGTCGGCGGTCGCGACCGGCTGGTTCGCCACCGCGTTGTCGGTGGGGTCGTAGTAGAAGAAGGAGCCGAGCTGGCCGCCCCGCGTGTTGAAGAAGCCGTAGAGCCGCGCGAGCTCGGCCTGGCCGATCCGCTGGCGCAGCACCTCGTAGGCCACCTTGAAGCGCCAGGTGGGCGTGGCGCACTGGCTGGCGCGCACCTGGCGCCCGCTGGCGGCGATCCTGACGGTGGTGGACCAGATCGGCGTCTTCTCCACCAGGAAGCCTTGCCCCGGCAGGCGCGGGAAGACGTCCGGGTCGTCCGCAAGGTCGGGCGTGGTCACCAGCCAGCGCTGGGGCAGGTAGGGGTAGCTCGAGGTCATCGCACCCTGCCTCCGTCCAGCCGCCCGGGCGTGAGCTGGAGCCGCTGCGCCGCCGTCCCGAGGGCGCCCGTGATGGCCTCGGGGTTGGCGCGGAGCATCCGGGTGAAGC
>CAXUCS010000501.1:0-1348 GCA_964249365.1 uncultured Caulobacteraceae bacterium
GACGTGGACGACGCGGCCGCGTTAAGGAAGGCCGAGCTGCAGGCCGCGGTGGGCGCGCCTTAGGAGGGTCCGGATCGACGGTGGCGCAAGCCCTCCACCTCGCGGCGGCGCGGCCTTGACTCCCCGCGCTCCGGCGATCCTGCGCCGGCTCGGGCTGGGCGCCCTGGACCGCTACCTCCTGCGCCAGCTGGCCTCGCCCATGGCGGCGAGCCTCGGCCTGATCCTGTCGGCCCTGATGCTGGACAAGGCGCTGCGGCTGGTGGCGACCCTGTCGGAGAGCGAGGGGCGGCTCGGCTTCCTCGTGCCCCTGATGGCGGCGCTCACGCCCTACTACCTCGACACGGCCATCCCCTTCGCCTTCTTCGCCGCCATCCTGCTGGCGGTGACCGCGCTCGACGAGCGCGGCGAGATCGAGGCGATCCTCGCCGCCGGGGTCTCGCCGGACCGGCTGGCGCGGCCGTTCGTGCTGGCGGGCGTGCTCGTGGCGCTGGCGATGCTGGCGGTCTCCGGCTGGCCCGAGCCGCTGGGGCGCTACGGCTTCAGCAGGAGCGAGGCGGAAGCGACCGCGGCCGGCTGGTCGGGCCGGCTGGAGCCCGGCGTGGTGTTCACGCCCCAGGCGTCGACCAGCCTGGAGGCCGACCAGGTCCTGGTGCTCGGCCACCGGCTCCGCCGCGTGTTCGAGGACAAGCGCACGCCCGGGGGCGAGGAAACGGTCACCACGGCGCGGGAGGGCCGCTGGAGCCTGGTGCACGGCGGGCGCGACGTCGCCCTGGTGCTGCGCGACGGCGCCATCCTGCGCGACCGGCCGTCCGGCCCGACCTTCGGGCGTTTCGCGGTCCTGGAGGAGATCGAGCCGGCGGGCCTGGTGGCCGCGCGCCCGGTCCGAGGGGGCGACGAACGCGAGCTGACCCTGCCCGAACTCGCCGGGGCGCGGCGCGCGACGGGCGCGCGGGGGCGGGTGGTGACGGCCGAACTGGTGGTCAAGCTGGCGCAGGCGCTGGTGATCCCCTTCCTGCCGCTGTTCGCCGTCCCGCTGGCGCTCGCGAGCAAGCGGGGCGGCCGGGCGCCCGGCGTCATCCTGGCGGTGGCGAGCCTGGCGGCCTTCCACAACCTCATGCAGTTCGCCAAGGGCCTGGTGGTGAACGGGCGGCTGGGGTCGTCGCGGCCCATCCTGCTCACCGCCGCGGCCTTCGCGCTCCTGTGCCTGCTGGTGCACCTGTCCAGCCGACGGCGTCCCGGCGACAACCCGATCACCCAGGCCGCCGCCCTGGCTGCGGACCTCGGAGGGCGCATACGCCGCCGCCTCGCCCCGGTGGGGGGGATGGCGCGCCGCCGGCGGGGCCATGCC
>CAXUCS010000501.1:1358-1721 GCA_964249365.1 uncultured Caulobacteraceae bacterium
CTACGTCGCCTGGCTGTTCGCGACGCGGACCGTCTTCGCGGGGCTCGGCCTCGTCACCTTCTTCCAGATCGCCGACCTGAAGGAGATGGCCCCCAAGATCCTGGCGCGGGGGCTCGGCGCGGCGGGGCTGGTGCATTTCGAGACGTTGAGGCTGCCGGCCCTGACGCTGCAGCTGGGCGGCCTCGCCATACTGATCGGGGCGGTCTCGACCTTCTCCGCGCTCGGGAGCCGCAGCGAGAGCGTGGCCATGCAGGCCTGCGGGATGTCGCCCATCCGCATCCTGCGCGCCGCGGCGCCGGTGGCGCTCGCCATGGTGGTGCTGGAGTTCGGCCTCACCGCGGAGGTCGCGCCCCACACCCAGGC
>CAXUCS010000501.1:1793-2126 GCA_964249365.1 uncultured Caulobacteraceae bacterium
ACAAGCTGCTGGTGGCGGGGGCGACGCTCAACGACACCCAGGCGGCGCTGGACGGCTGGTGGAACAGCACCGCCCCGGCACCCGAGCGCCTGGGGCCCCGCAGCCGGTGGCTGCGGATCGGGCGCGACCTCCTCTACGCCGACGACGTGGCGGGCGACGGCCGGCGGCTGGAGGCGGTGCGGCTCTACCTCCGCGACGGCGACGGCCTGCTGCAGGCGCGCCTGTCCACGCCGCTCCTGCGGTGGGCGGACGGCTGGCGGGCGGCGGGGACGCGCACGGAACGGCTGAGCGTGGACGGGGACGCGGTGGCCGCCGCCCCCGGCCCCGTGCGGT
>CAXUCS010000502.1:0-282 GCA_964249365.1 uncultured Caulobacteraceae bacterium
GGGCAGGCGGGGCTGGTCGCGGCCGACGGCTCGCAGATCAGCGTGCCGCTGCAGGCGGGCTTCAACCAGTTCGGCTTCGCGGTGGTGGAGGTGGCGCCCGGCTCCGCCTCCGGCTGCACCTACACCAACCTGAAGTGAGGGGCCTGCAGCCATGTTCGCATCCAGCGTGGCGGGCGCGCCCGTCTTCGTCACCCCCGTGCTCGGCCAGGTCGCGGCGGCTGCAGCCAACACCGCGCTGATCCAGGCGGCGCTCACCCGCGGCGGGCGGGTCGACCTGCGCGG
>CAXUCS010000502.1:292-2112 GCA_964249365.1 uncultured Caulobacteraceae bacterium
GCCTACATCCTCGGCACGCTGGTGATCGGCGACGCCACGGAGCTGACGCTGGAGGGCGGGCTGACGCTCCGCGCCGCGCCCGGGATGAACAACACCCTGCTGCGGACCGCCGCCTCGCTGGCCACGCCCGTCGCCGTCACCGCGAACTGGACGGCCGGGCGGCTCTGCACGCTCTCCTGGCCGGCGCACGGGCTGCAGGTCGGCCAGTCGGTGTGGCTCCAGGGCGCCGCGGGGGTGGCGAGCCAGGCGCCCTACCTCGGCGTCTTCCCGGTGGTGAGCGTCACCGACGCCAACACGCTCGTGGTGCGCCTGCGTCGCGCGCCGGCCACCGCGCCGACCCTGACGCTCACGGCGGTGAAGGCCAACAAGGGCGTCGCGGTCGGCGGCGAGGGCCTGTGGGACTACGACGCCGCCGACAACAGCGTGGCCCAGGAGGTGGCGACCCAGGCGCTGGTGATGGTGGGCGTCGACCAGCTCCACGCGGACGTGCGGGTGGCGAACGCGCTGAAATACTGCCTGACGGTGAGCGCGGTGGCGAACTGGCGCGCGGGCGTGCGCACGCCGACCACCCTGTCGGATGGGATCAAGGTCTACGGGCCTGCCTTCGACGGCGAGGTGCTGCGGGTGATCGGTTCGCCCGCCGACGACTTCATCTCGCTCCAGCCCAAGGAGGCGGGCGGCTTCCTGCAGTACCCCCTGTCGGAGGGCGACATCATCGGGGTGCGGGGCGGGAACCTGCAGCAGGACGGCCCGGCCGGCCCCTCCACCGTGGGCATGCTGACCCTCTACGCGCACGGTTTCTACATGCTGGACGAGGTCGCGATGTCCGGCGTGCATGGCGAGAACGGCTACCGCGCCGTCAACATCCGAAACAGCGGCGACCAGACCGCCGGCCAGTTCGGCCGGGTCAGCGTCGCCGGCATCGGCGCCCGGGCGCAGTGGCCCGTCTACGTCGACAGCTCCATCGGCGGCGCGACGCTCGCCGGCGACCGGCTGGAGCTCCAGCTGGAGAACGCCGGGGCCAACGGCGACCCCACCAACGCCTACCAGGAGCACGTCCACATCGGCGGCAGCGTGTCGGTGAAGACGCTGAAGATCGGCCTGAAGCTCAGCGACGCCACCTATGGCGCGAGCGGGACCACCTATGCGGTGAACATGGGCGGCAGCGCCCGCCAGATGATCTTCGACGACGTCCACTTCGTCTCGGCCCCCAGCGCGCGCTTCCTCAACCTCGGCAACTCCGGCCAGCAGATCACGGTGGACTCGGTGGTGTTCCGCGGCGGCTACTACGCCTGCGCGCACCTGGTGGACCCGGGCGGCGTCTCGGCCGCCAACTTCGCCAACACCCCGGAGATCACCCTGGACCGCACCCGGGTGGAGGGCACGGGCGCCACCTCGGTGGTGGGGCTCTACGGGGCGGCCAACCTGACCTTCTCGGGCGCGGTCCTGAACAACTGCAACCTCGGGCTGGTGCGCGCCAACGGCTCCTATGCCTGCACGGTGCGCTCGCTGGGGACGCGGCTGCTCGGCTCCTCCACCTGGATCACCGCGCCGACCGGCTCGCCGAGCTTCACCGTGCAGTCGGAGGAGGTGCAGGCGGACGTGACCTCCGCCTGGATCGCCCGGGTGAACGGGGCCCGGCTCTACAACACCAACGCGGGCGCCGGCGCGCTCGGCCAGGCGGGGGTGGTGGACTGCGCGGGCACGGCGTCGGGCTCCTGGAAGCTCCGCGCCCAGCCGAGCCAGACCTACTGAGAAGCCCGCCGATGCCCGCCTTCCCCACCCCCCGCGCGATCCCTGGCGCTGGCGGTCGTCACGCT
>CAXUCS010000503.1:0-2110 GCA_964249365.1 uncultured Caulobacteraceae bacterium
GTGCGAGGCGCTGGGCGGCGACCTCCACCTCACCGGCGACCTCTTCACCCCCGACGACCCAGCCAACGCCGACCTGATCGCGGTGTGCGAGCGCCGGCTCGGCCTCTCCATCGCGCTCGGCCTCCTCTACCTGGAGGCGGGACGGCGTGCGGGGCTGCAGCTCGCCGGCGTCGACTTTCCCGGCCACTTCCTCCTCCGCGTGGAGACGGACGAGGGGCCGATCGCGCTCGACCCGTTCGCGGGCGGACGGGTGGTGCTGCCCTCGGAGCTGACGCGGCGCGCGCTCTCGGCCGGGCTGGTGCCGGGCGTCGCCGACCGGCTGGACGCCTTGATGGAGCCGGCGGCCGACCGCCAGATTGTGCTGCGGCTCCAGAGCCTGATCTTCGCCCGCGCCATGCGGGCCGGCGCCTTCGAGCGGGCGGAGCGGGCGGCGCTGCGGCGTGGCCTCCTCGATCCTAGCGACCACCGGCCCTGGCTCGATGTCGCCTCCGCCCGCGAGAGCCAGGGCCGGCTGACGGGGGCGCTGGAGGCGCTGGACCGCGCCCGCGCGCTGGGGCGCGAGGAGGCCGGCCCCGCCGACTGGGCGCGGGAGAGGGTTCGCCGCCGGCTGAACTGAGCTAAGGCTCTGGCCCCCTCACCCGCCCGGAGTGAACATACCATGGCGCTGCGCGTCGCGATCCAGATGGACCCGGTCGAGCTCGCCGACCCGGAGGTCGACACCACGGTCCTGATGGCCCTGAACGCCCAGGCGCGCGGCCACCGGCTGTGGCACTACTCCCCCGACCGTCTGGCCCTGGAGGACGGCCGCGTCACCGCCCGCGCCCGGCCGCTGGAGGTGCGCGCGACGGTGGGCGACCACCACACGCTGGGGCCGCCCGTCGTGCTCGACCTCGCGGCGGACGTGGACGTGGTGCTGATGCGCCAGGACCCGCCCTTCGACATGCACTACATCACCGCGACCCACCTCCTGGAGCAGGTCCAGCCGCAGACCCTGGTGGTCAACGACCCCGCGGAGGTGAGGAACGCCCCGGAGAAGCTGTGGGTCACCCGCTTCCCCGGGCTGCAGCCGCCGACGCTCATCACCCGCGACCCCGAGGCGATCGCCGGCTTCCGCGCCCGCTTTCCCGACATGATCCTGAAGCCGCTCTACGGCGGCGGCGGCTCGGGCGTCACCCGGCTGAAGCCCGGCGACGGCAACCTCGACGCCCTCCTGGAGCTGCATTTCGCCCTGAACCGCGAGCCGGTGGTCTGTCAGGCCTTTCTCCCCGCCATCTCGGCGGGCGACAAGCGCATCCTCATCGTCGACGGCGAGCCGGTGGGCGCGGTCAACCGCGTGCCGCAGGAGGGCGCGGTCCGCTCCAACCTCCACGTCGGCGGCCGGGCGGAGGCGGTCGAGCTCACCGCCCGCGACCGGGAGATGTGCGCCGCGATCGGGCCCGACCTCAAGCGGCGCAGGCTCCTCTTCGTCGGCGTCGACGTGATCGGCGATTATCTCACGGAGATCAACGTCACCTCCCCCACCGGCGCCCAGCAGCTGAAGCGCTTCACGGGCGTGGACGCCACCGCCCTCCTGTGGGACCGCATCGAAGCCCTCAGGAGCTAAGTCCTTTCATGTTCCTGTCCCGTTCGCGGAATTAACCATGGCTTAATCTTCCTGCGTTCCTACTTCGTTCTTGACAGCCCAGGTTGTGGTTGGGCAGTCTGTCGCTTGGGATTGTGGCGGGGTCGGCATGGTCGCGCGGGTGGTCACCGTCGCCTTCCAGGGCATGGAGGCGCGTCGGGTCGAGGTGGAGGCGCAGGCCACCTCCGGCGGCGTCAACTTCGTCGTGGTGGGCTTGGGCGACAAGGCGGTGGCGGAGAGCCGCGAACGGGTGCGCGCCGCCTTCACCGGCCTGGGCTTGGCGCTTCCGGGCAAGCGGCTGGTGATCAATCTCGCGCCCGCCGACCTGCCGAAGGAGGGGACCCATTACGACCTGCCGATCGCGCTGGCGCTGATGGGGATCATGGGGCTGCTGCCGCCCGACGCGCTGGAGGGCTGGATGGCGTTCGGCGAACTCGGGCTCGACGGCCAGATCGCGCCTGCGGCGGGGGCGCTGCCGGCCGCCGTCGC
>CAXUCS010000504.1:0-2109 GCA_964249365.1 uncultured Caulobacteraceae bacterium
GTCCAGCCGCCCGCCCACGCCCGCGGCCGCGTCGGCGAGCGGCTGGACCTCGGCGTGCGGGCGCTGGACGTCTTCACCACCTGCTGCCGGGGCCAGCGGCTCGGCGTCTTCGCGGGCTCGGGCGTGGGCAAGTCGGTGCTCCTCTCCATGCTGGCGCGGGAGGCGACCTGCGACGCGGTGGTGGTGGGCCTGATCGGCGAGCGGGGCCGGGAGGTCCGCGAGTTCATCGAGGAGACGCTGGGCGAGGCGGGCCTTCAGCGCGCCGTCGTGGTGGTCGCGACCTCCGACGAGCCGGCGCTGAAGCGCCGCCAGGCCGCCTACCTGACGCTGGCGGTCGCCGAGTTCCTGCGCGACCAGGACCTTGAGGTGCTGTGCATGATGGACAGCGTCACCCGTTTCGCCATGGCCCAGCGCGAGATCGGCCTGGCCGCCGGCGAGCCCCCGACCACCAAGGGCTACACCCCCACCGTCTTCACCGAACTGCCGAAGCTCCTGGAGCGCGCCGGCCCGGGGCCCGTGCGCCCGGACGGAACGACGGCGGGGCCGATCACCGGCATCTTCACCGTGCTGGTGGACGGCGACGACCACAACGAGCCCATCGCGGACGCCGTCCGCGGCATCCTGGACGGCCACATCGTCATGGAGCGGGCCATCGCCGAGCGCGGCCGCTTCCCGGCGGTGAACGTCCTGAAGTCCATCAGCCGCACCATGCCGGCCTGCCAGACCCTGCTCGAGCGCGCCGTGGTGCGGGCCGCGCGCGAGGCGCTCTCGGCCTTCTCCAACATGGAGGAGCTGATCCGCATCGGCGCCTATCGCGCAGGGTCCGACCCGGGTGTGGACCGCGCCATCCGGCTCAACCCGGCGCTGGAGGCCTTCCTGGCCCAGGACCGGGACGAGGCGACCCGGCTCGACGAGGCCTTCGCCCATCTCGACGCCATCCTGCAGGCCGCGCCCCTGCCCGGAGCCGTGGCGTGAGCGCGCCCCGATGGATGGGGAGCCTCGTCCGCCTCGCCGACCTGGAGGTCGAGACCCTGCAGAAGCGTGTCGCCGACATCGCCGAGCGCAGGTGCGCGGTGGAGCTGGTGCTGGAGAGCCTGGACCGCGAAGCCGAGGAGGAGAGCGCCCACGCCCAGGCGGACGCCGCCGCCGGCTGGTACCTGGTCGGCTTTCGCGAAGGCTGGAAGACGCGCCACGCCAGGGTGGAGGCCGACCTGCGCGCCCTCGTCAGGGAAGAGGCCGGCGCCCGTGACGCCCTCCTGCACGCCTTCGGGGAGCAGAAGAAGTACGAGCACCTCGCCGAGGCCGCCCGCCTCGCAGCCGTCCGGGCGACCGGTCGGCGCGAGGCCTTGGCGCTGGACGAGATCGCGCTCCGCCGGGCCGCCCGCTGACACTCGCTCCCGCCTAGCGGCGCAGGAGCGATACGGTCCTACTCCTTCAGCTCCTTCTTGAGTTCCTCGCGGCCGCCGTGCTCGTAGCGCTCCGGATCCTTGTACTGCATGCGGGTGGCGGCCTCGGTGATCTTGTCGTTGGCCTTGTTGCGGGTGCTGTTGCGGTACATGCCATAGGCCATGACCCCGCCCAGCACGAGCGCGCCGCCGCCGTAGAATATCCCTGCCGAGAGCATGACCGAGCGCCTTTCGTGACCACCGGGCTGGACCCGTGCGGTGAACCCGCAGCCGAGCCGCGCGGCTCCAGCGGTTGGCGGCTTTTCTCACGCGGCGGCGAATCGGCCCGTTAGCGAGACCTGAAAGGCAAGCCTCGCCCCGCGAAAATATAGCCGCCGCCACCACCTGAATCCGCGTTGACCTCACCTCGATTTAGCGGTCTGCTCTGACTTCGAACACTATATGTAGGTGGATGATGGCGGAAGCAGCGAAGGCGGGGAGTGCCGGCAAGGGCTTGGTGCGAGGTGTCACCGCCGGCGGCCGCGCCCGTCCGCAGCTCCAGCTCGTGCGCAAGGTGGAGGTGGACCGCACCCGCGACGCCCTCCTGACCGAGTTCGGCAAGACCACCCTGACCGACCGCTACCTCCTGGCCGGAGAGGGCTACCAGGACATGTTCGCCCGCGTCGCCACCGCCTACGCCGACGACGCCGACCACGCCCAGCGC
>CAXUCS010000505.1:0-2101 GCA_964249365.1 uncultured Caulobacteraceae bacterium
CCGGACGGGCGCCGAGGCCGTGCACCCGGGCTATGGGTTCCTCTCCGAGAACGCGAGCTTCGCCGAGGCCGTGCTCGGAGCGGGCCTGACCTGGATCGGCCCCCCGCCCGCGGCCATCGCGGCCCTCGGCGACAAGACGACGGCCCGCCACTTCGCGCTGAAGGGTGCGGACCGGCGCGACCTCCGCGTGCTCCTGAAGTCGATGGCGGCGGACGGCGGCGTAGCCAAGCGGGGACGCAAGGGGCTGGCGCAGCCGGGCGCCCTGCCGCCGGTCGGCGTGGCCGACGTGGCGGAGCGTGACGCGGATGGCGAACTCTTCGTGCGGCTGTCCAACGCCGGTGAGGATGCGCCGCTGATCCGTCTGGCGCCGGACCGGGGCGAGGCGCGCGCCGGGGCGCCCGGGCTTGGCGACCGCGTCTTGGTGCGCTTCGTCCCCCGCGACGAGGGCCACGAGGCCAAGCTGATCAAGCGGCTCGGCCAGAGCGCGCACAAGGTGCTGGGCGTCGTGCGCAAGGCGCGCCGCGAGGTGCGCGTGGAGCCGGTGGACCGCCGCTCCAAGGAGGTCATGCTGCTGACGGGCGAGGACGCGGAGCGGGTGCGCGACGGCGACCTGGTGGTGGCCCAGCTCGACGGCCGCGCCGAGCACCGCTACGGCCCCAAGCCCGGACGGCTGCTGGAAACGGTGGGGCGCGAGGACGAGCCCCGCGCCGCCTCGCTGAGCGCCATCCACGCCCACGGGGTGCCGACCGGCTTCCCGGACACCGCCGAGCGGGAGGCCGACGCCGCGCCGGCGCCTACCCTGGCCGGTCGGGAGGACCTGCGCGACCTCCCGCTCATCACCATCGACCCGGCCGACGCACGCGATCACGACGACGCGGTCTACTCCCACCCGGACGACAGCGCCGACAACCCGGGGGGCTTCGTGGTCTGGGTGGCGATCGCGGACGTGGCGGCCTATGTCCGCCCCGGCTCGGCGCTGGACCGTGCGGCCTGGGGCAAGGGCAACAGCGTCTACTTACCCGACCGGGTGGAACCCATGCTGCCCGAGCGCCTGTCGGCAGGGCTCTGCAGCCTGGTGGAGGGCGAGGACCGGGCCACGCTCGCGGTGCGGATGGTGTTCGACAGCAGGGGCCGCAAGGTCGGCCACCGCTTCGTGCGGGGCCTGATGCGATCCGCCGCCGGGCTTTCGTACGAGGAGGCGCAGGGCGCGGTGGACGGCGCGCCGACGGAGCGGACCGGGCCGCTGCTGGAGCCCGTCCTGCACCCGCTCTGGGCCGCCTATGGCGCGCTGAAGGCCGCGCGCGAGGGACGCTCGCCGCTGGAGATCGAGTCGGAGGAGCGCAGGATCCGGCTGAGCGGCGAGGGCGAGGTGGTCTCGATCGAGAAGCGCCGCTCGCTCCCCGCCCACAAGCTGATCGAGGAGATGATGATCCAGGCCAATGTTTCGGCCGCCGAGACGCTGGAGCGAAGGAAGTCGCCGCTGGTCTATCGGGTCCATGACACGCCCAGCCAGGAGAAGATGTTCGCGCTCGGCGACTTCCTCGGCACCATCGGGATGAGCTGGAGCAAGGGCCAGCCCGCCACGACCAAGCGGTTCAACGGCCTGTTGGAGCAGACCCGGGGCGGCCCCCATGCGGAAATCGTCAACCAAGTGGTGCTCAGGAGCCAGATGCAGGCGATCTACTCGCCTGAAAATATCGGCCATTTCGGCCTGAACCTGGATCGCTACGCCCATTTCACCTCCCCGATCCGCCGCTACGCCGACCTCCTGGTGCACCGCGCGCTGATCGGCGCGCTGAAGCTCGGCTCCGACGGGCTGAGCGAGGCGGAGGTCCCGCGCCTGGAGGAGACGGCGGAGCACATCACGCAGTGCGAGCGGCGGGCCATGGCCGCCGAGCGCGACGCCACCGACCGCTACGTCGCCGCCTTCCTCGCCGAGCGCGAGGGCGCGACCTTCGCCGGGCGAATCACCGGGGTGACGCGCTTCGGCCTCTTCGTGCGGCTGGAGGACACGGGAGCGGACGGGCTCGTGCCGGTGTCGTCACTGGGCGGCGAATACTTCATCCACGACGAGCGGACGCACGCGCTGGTGGGCGAGCGC
>CAXUCS010000506.1:0-2095 GCA_964249365.1 uncultured Caulobacteraceae bacterium
CAAATGGTTCAACCGCAGCAAGGGCTACGGCTTCGTGGTGCGCGACGACGGCCCCGGCGACATCTTCGTCCACATCGAGACGCTGCGCCGCTGCGGGGTGGAGGACCTGCAGCCGGGCGAGGACGTGATGGTGCGCTTCGCCGAGGGCCCCAAGGGGCTGGTGGTGGCGGAGATCGAGTGTTCCTCGCTCCCCTGAAGCGAACCGGGCGCAGGCGCGCGCGTTGCGGAAGGTGGTCGCCCGTGGCAGATGTGGCCTCGCCTGATGGCGGGGTGTAGCGCAGCCTGGTAGCGCGGCTGTTTTGGGTGCAGCAGGTCGCAGGTTCGAATCCTGTCGCCCCGACCACCGGCTGGAGAGCGTCGTCCCATGCTTGCCCGCATATTCAAGCCGTCCAAGTCCTCCATGTCCTCCGGCCGTGCGCGCACGAGGGACTGGCTGCTGGAGTTCGAGCCGGCGTCGGCGCGCCGCCCCGATCCGCTCATGGGCTGGAGCTCCTCCAGCGACATGAACGGCCAGATCAAGCTCAGCTTCGAGAGCCAGGAGGAGGCGGTGGCCTATTGCCAGGCCCACGGCATCGCCTTCCAGCTCGCAGCGGAGAAGCCGCGCCGCCACGTCATCAAGGCCTACGCCGACAACTTCGCCGCCAGCCGCCGCGAGCCGTGGACCCACTGAGCCGCGGCTGCGCTGTTGCCTCGGCGGGAGCGCGCCCGCTAGTCTCCGGGGGCGGCCGGCGTCCTTAGCTCAGCTGGATAGAGCACGTGCCTTCTAAGCATGGGGTCGCAGGTTCGAGCCCTGCAGGACGCGCCACCGCCCGGACACGATACCGCGCCGGACGGGCTGACGGCCCAGCCTGTGATCCTCCCCCTCCGGGAGAGGGGTGAAGCCGCCGCTACGCGTCGGCCCCTCAGTCGGCTTCGCCGACAGCTCCCCCTGAGGGGGAGCATCCTGCGGCGAACGCCTCTTGGGTCTCAGTCCTCGTCGTCCGCCTCGCCGGCGTCGGGCGCGGCGTCCAGGACCGCGAAGGCCTCGCTGAAGCGGCGGAGCGCCTCCACCGACGCCTGCACCCGCGAACCCGCTCCCGCCACGTCGCCGCGCACGCCCGTCAGCACGGCGAGGTTGGTGCTGGCCACCGCATCGGCCAGCGCCTTGAGGCAGGCCTTGAGCGCGGCGAAATCCTCCGCGTCGCCGCCCGGCGGCGTCGCGTCGTCCGGCTCCAGGTAGTCCGACAGATCGACCATGCGCTCACCCCAGACGTCCCCTGCCGCCGTTGCAGGCCCAAGGCCGGCGACGAGCTCCTCAGACCCAGCCGAGCCGTCGGTAGCGGACGCGGCGCTCGATCTGGCGGAGCAGCCTGCGGCAGCTCCGCAGGAGGCTCCATGCCCCGCGCCGCGCGGCGAGGACGGGGTTGCGATCGGTCATGGCAAGCCTCCGTGGAGGTTACGGCTGAGCCGGCGTTGGGTTCGGTTCGGACCGCGTGGCCCGACTCGGAGTCTAGCCGCGCGATCGCGATGAAATCATGACACGACCGGCGGCGCGTTAGAAGGAGGCGCCGTGGCGGGCGAAGCTCGCGCCCGCTTCCACCATC
This sequence comes from uncultured Caulobacteraceae bacterium, assembly GCA_964249365.1. Taxonomy (GTDB): domain Bacteria; phylum Pseudomonadota; class Alphaproteobacteria; order Caulobacterales; family Caulobacteraceae; genus CAHJWH01. The sequence goes on from CAXUCS010000506.1 coordinate 1,584, forward strand.
TTGGGCGGCACGGCGCGGATGGCGACGTCCAGGTCCGGCGACAGCCCGCCGTAGTCGACATAGGACAGGCCGACCTGCACCCGGCGCTGCACCCAGCGGCAGTCCAGCCGGACCAGCCCGCGCCGGTCGGTGTCCAGGCACACCTTGGCCGCGCCGTAGTAGTTCAGGAGGCCCGCCCGCACGTCGCGGGCGATGTCGACGTTGTCGCGGGTGTGGCGAAGCCTGAGCCCCTTCACGCTGACGATCACCTCCAGGAGGCCGGTGGGGGCGAAATAGTAGGTGGCGAGCGCGGGATGGCCGAACACCTGCTCGTCCACCGCCCAGACCGCGCCGCCGCCGGTCACCGCATTGGCCACGGGCGGGCGCGTGACCCGTTCGCCCGCCGCCGGCCGGCCCGTCGGCGACAAGGCCGTCACCTGCGCCAGCGTCATCCCGACCCGGGCGCCGCGCCAGAGCTCCGGCGGCGGCTGGCCGGCGACCGTGACGCATGGTCGCAGAAAACCCGGGTTGGC
>CAXUCS010000507.1:0-1814 GCA_964249365.1 uncultured Caulobacteraceae bacterium
CGTCAGCTCGTGGATGAAGCTCACCGCCCGGTACAGCGCGAGCACGGCCACCAGCCCGGCGGCGAGCCGCAAGGCCGGCGGGCCCGGCCGGCAGGCGGGCAGGAGCGCGCCGTAGCCGAGGAGGCAGGAAACGAGGAGGTCGGTCCAGTAGACCGCGGGCCTGGGCCTGTTCAGGTCGCGGGTGAGCCCGGCGGCGACGCGCACCAGGTCGGCGTCCAGGATCGTTCGATCTCCGTTACGCGGCGTCTCGACCCTCGTCCCGGCTGCAGTGCTGATCGGCACGCTCAATGGTCTCCCGGACGTCGCGAGAGACACCTAAGCGCCCCGGGGAGCGTTGCAACCCTTCTCTCCGGGCGGCGGGCGGCCGTGCCTTGACGCCCGGCGCGGCTTGGCCCTTGCTGGCGGGCGATGGCGAAGACCCGGTCGAGTGCGGCGCAGACTTCGGCCGGCCTTGCGTCGGTCGAGATCGAGCCGGTCGGCGCCCGCGCGGCGCTCGACCGCTTCATCCGGCTGCCGAACCGGCTGAACGCGAGCGATCCGCACTATATCGCGCCTCTCCTGAGCGAGCGGCGCCAGGCGCTGTCGCCCAAGTCCAACCCCTTCTTCGACCATGCGGAGGTGGCGCTGTGGCTGGCGCGGCGCGGCGGGCGCGACGTCGGCCGGATCAGCGCCCAGATCGACCGGCTGGCCCCCCAGGACGCGGCCGGGCGCACCGGCCACTTCGGCATGGTCGCGGCGGAGGACGATCCGGAGGTCTTCGCCGCCCTGTTCCGCACGGCGGAGGACTGGCTGCGCGCGCGCGGGTGCGCCCGCGCGCTCGGGCCCATGAACCTGTCGGTGAACGAGGAGGTGGGCCTCCTGGTCGACGGCTTCGACACGCCGCCCATGGTGATGATGGGGCACGACCCGGCCTACGCCGGGGGACGGGTGGAGGCGCAGGGCTACACCAAGGCCAAGGACGTCCACGCCTGGCTGTGCCACGCCGAGGACGGACTCTCCCCCAGGACGCTCCGCCGCGTCCGCCGCGGCCCGCCGGAGGGCGTGCGCCTGCGGCCCTTGGACATGAAGCGCTACGACGAGGAGGTCACCACCATGACCGACATCCTCAACGACGCCTGGGCCGGCAACTGGGGCTTCACCCCCACCACCGAGGCCGAGACCCGCGCGCTCGCCAAGGCGATGCGGGCCGTGCTGGACCCCCGCCTGGTGTGGTTCGCCGAGATCGACGGCGAGACGGCCGGCGTGATCGTCTACCTCCCCAATGTGAACGAGGCGATCGCGGGCCTCCATGGCCGCCTCTTCCCGTTCGGCTGGGCCAGGCTCCTGTGGCGGCTGAAGGTCGCCCGGGTGAAGTCGCTGCGCGTGCCGCTGATGGGGGTCAAGCGGCGCTTCCACGGCACGCGGCGCGGCCAGCTCCTGCCCTTCCTCCTCATCGACGCGGGGTGCCGTCCGGCGATCGCGCTCGGCTACCGGGACTTCGAGCTGTCCTGGGTGCTGGAGGACAACATGCCCATGCGCCGCATCAGCGAGTCGATCGGCGCGACGGCCTACAAGACCTACCGCCTCTACGAGAAGCGACTGGACTGAAGCGATCGCGCCCTCAGGGCTGCAGCCTGGCGGCGACGACGAGGCGGGCCTCGGCGCGCGGGACCACGGCCAGGCAGCCCGGAACGCGCACGAGGTCCGCCCCGAGCGGCGCGAGCTGCGGCTCCAGGGTGGGGTCGCAGGAGGCGACGACCTGGCCCGGCGCCAGGGGCGCGCCGACCGCACGGCGGACGCCCCTCAGCCCCCGCCCCGCCCACTGCACGGCGTAG
>CAXUCS010000507.1:1883-2092 GCA_964249365.1 uncultured Caulobacteraceae bacterium
CAGAACTGCAGCTGGGGCGCATAGGCGACGGCGCCCTCCACGTTGAAGACGCCGTCGTCCTGCACCGCCACCTCCGACACGCCGCGCCGGTGGAGGGCGGCGAACACCTGGCCGTAGCGCCCCGAGGCGCGGTGGTCGAACAGCCCCGGGTAGACGTCGCGCACGATGAAGATGACGCCCACCAGCACCGCGGCGCCGGCGCCCAGCGC
>CAXUCS010000508.1:0-2088 GCA_964249365.1 uncultured Caulobacteraceae bacterium
CGCCCGCCTTCTACTACGGAGGCGGCTACGCCTACGCCGCGCCGGCCTCCTACAATCCCTGGCTGTTCGCGGGCGGTCGTTGGGTCTACCGTCCCTATCCCTATCATCGCTGGTATTATCGCCACCACCAGCCGTACGGCTACTGAGCGCCTCTCGACACGGGCCGGAGTCGAGGTAGTCTCCGGCCTACCCACGAGGGGGAGGCACACGTTCATGCGCACCATCATGCTAGCCGCGGCGGCGGCGACGGCCCTGTTCGCCACGTCGGCGTCGGCCCAGAACACCACCACGACGACCACCACTAAGATGGCCGGCCAGCCCAAGGCCACCACGACCAGCAAGGGACCCGCGCCCAAGAAGGCCCGCACCGAGCAGTCCATGGCCTGTTCCGCCTCGGCCGACTCCAAGAACATCCACGGCGCCGAGCGCAAGAAGTTCATGGCCTCCTGCAAGAAGGGCGGGGCCAAGGGCTGAGGTCCGGCGGGCGGCGCGTGCCGGGCCGGCCGCGCCGCTTGCGCTATGGCGACGAAGCCACTAACCGGCTGAGCCCCACCCGGCCCCGGTGGCGAAATGGTAGACGCGGCAGACTCAAAATCTGCTGGCCGCAAGGTCGTGTTGGTTCGAGTCCGACCCGGGGCACCACGGCGAGGCCGGCGAGGGTGTCAGCGACCGCCTGTGACCCCGGCCGTCGCGACAGGTGCCACCGTGGCCGGCGCTCCGGCGTAGCCGGGCGTGTAGCCGGACGGCCGGTACGCCGACGGCGCCCAGCCGCCCCGCTTGAGGTCCGCCGCGATGGTCAGGGGCGCCACGCCCCCTGCCAGGCGGGCGCGGTAGACCTCCACATTCTCCATGACCCGCATGACGTAGTCGCGCGTCTCGGAGAACGGGATGCATTCGATGAAGTCTGCGGCGTCGGAATTGCCGCCCCGCGGGTCGCCGCAGGCGGTGATCCACTGCGGCGGCCGCCCCGGGCCGGCGTTGTAGGCGGCCGCGGCCAGCACGTAGGAGCCGTCGAACTCGCGGGTGACCTGCCCGAGATAGGCCGAGCCGAGTCGCATGTTGTAGTCGGGGTCGCTGAGCATGGAGACGGAGAAGGGAACGCCCTGCTGGCGGGCGACCGCCGCCGCCGTCGCGGGCTCCAGCTGCATCATGCCCCGCGCGCCGGACGGGTTGCGCGCCAGGGGGTCGAAGCTCGACTCCTGGCGGGTGATCGCGAAGGTGAAGGCGGGCTCGGCCAGGCCGTACCCCATGGGAGCGGTGCGCACCGGGTAGCCGCGCTGGGGCATGTAAATCCCTCGCATGGCGGCCGCCCGCACCACCCGCATCGACAGCGACTGGTCGCCGTACATGCGGCAGAGGTCGACCAGGAGGCCCATCTCGGCCGCGTCCTCGATGTCTTCCTCGGCGGCCATGGCGAAGGAGGCCAAGAGCTGGTGGTCGCCGGCGTCGCCCAGCATGCGGGCGGCGCGGATCACGTCGCGTCTCTCGAAGCGCGCCCGCTCGGCCGGGCTGGCCACCGGATCGGTCCCGAGCTCGAGCTTGGCTTGGCCGATCTTGGCGGCGGAGAGCTGGCCGTAGAAGGCGGTGTAGAACTTCGCGCCCTGGCCCCAGTAGAGGTTGGCGTCCATCATCTCGCCCTTGGCCTGGGCGGCGCGGCCCCGCCAGTAGAAGGCGCGGCTCTCCGTGATCGGCGTGGTGGCCCCACCCTGCAGCCTGGCGAAGTGCTGGTCGGCGAGGTCGGGGTTCTTCAGCTTGGTCAGCGCGATCCAGCCGGCGAAGAACTGCGCCTCGTTGGCGTCCTGTCCCGGCTGCAGGCCGTTGTCGTCCGCCGCGGCGTAGGCGCCGCGGGCGTCCAGGCTCTGCAGGGCGGCGAACATCAGCGCGCGCCGCTCGGCCCAGATCGCCTTGGTGACCTCCGGCTGTTCCGGGGTCGTGCTGGGGAAGTACCGCACCAGCCCCGCCGCGATCGTCTCCAGATTGTGCTTGCGGTAGTAGCGGGCGCGGTCGAACGCCAGGCCCGGGTCGTTCTGCAGGGCGGGCGGGACGGCGCCGAGCAGCATGGCCGCGTCCGACCGCTCGGCGTGAAAG
>CAXUCS010000509.1:0-2085 GCA_964249365.1 uncultured Caulobacteraceae bacterium
CCCATGGGGGTGAAGCGCAGGCCCGCGAAGCGCACGGCCGCGAACGGGGCGGCCGGCGGGAGGGAGCTTGCGTCCGTCGTCTCTGTTTCTGCTACGGTCAGGCCGGGCCCCTTGGCCGGAGTCTTGCTGGGTCGTCCCGCCATGAGCCACTCGACGTCTTTACGTCCGGTTCCCGTGCGGGACGGGACCGCGCCCGTCGAGGGCGCTCCGGTCAGGCGAGCCGTCAAGCGCGCGTTGGACGTGGCCGTTTCGGCCGCCCTGCTGGTGGGACTGGCCCCGGCGCTCCTCCTGATCGCCGCGGCGGTGAAGCTCTCCTCTCGCGGGCCGGTCCTCTACACCTGCCGCTGGGTGGGCGAAGGGAGTCGCCGCTTCAACGGCTACAAGTTCCGCACCATGGTCGATGGGGCCGAGGCGCTGGAGACCGCGCTGCAGGACCGCAACGAGATGCGGGGGCCGGCCTTCAAGCTCACCGACGACCCCCGGGTCACCCCGCTCGGGCGATGGCTGCGCAAGTACAGCCTGGACGAGCTGCCCCAGCTCTGGAGCGTCCTGAAGGGCGACCTCAGCCTGGTCGGGCCGCGGCCGCCGCGCGTGCACGAGTACGAGCGCTTCACCGACTACCAACGCCAGAAGCTCCAGGTGAAGCCGGGCGTCACCTGCCTGTGGCAGGTGGAGGGACGCCACCGCATCAGCGACTACGACCAGTGGGTGGCCTGCGACCTGGACTACATCCGCCGCTGGTCGCTCAGGCTCGACCTGCAGATCCTCGCCCGCACCGCGGTGGTGGTGGTGATGGGGACCGGGGTATGAGCGCCCCCGCCGACGCCTTCGACGTCAGCGTGGTTGTCCTGAGCTACGACCGCGTCCATCTCCTGGAGCGCACCCTGGTCGGCGTGCTGGCCCAGGCCCTCTCCGCCGGCCGCCGCTTCGAGGTGGTGGTGGTGGACAACCACCCCGACCGGCTGGCCGAGCCGCTGGCGAGCAGGCTGGCGGACGGGGCCGCCGCGCCGCTCCGCTACCTGTCGGACGCCCGGCGCAACATCTCGGTGGTGCGCAACAAGGGGATCGCGGCGGCGCAGGGCCGCTACGTCGCCTTCATCGACGACGACGAGGCGCCGGACGCCGGCTGGCTCGAAGAACTCGTCGCCTGCCTGGACCGCACGGGGGCGGACGCCGCCTTCGGGCCGAAGCGGCCGGAGTTCGAGGGCGGCGCGCCCCCCGCCTGGGACCCGCAGGGCTGGCGCTACACGCTGGACTTCCGGATGGCGGCGGATGCACCCATCCACCTCTTCGGGCGGCTGCGTCGGCGGGGCAAGGGGCTCGGCAGCGGCAACGCCGCCTTCCGAGTCGCCACCTGCCTCGACGGGCCGGAGCCCTTCGCGGTCTCGTTCGGCGACGCCAACGGCGAGGATACGCAGCTCCTGTTCCGCCTGGCGCTGGCCGGGCGGCGCTTCGTCTGGTGCCCGACCGCGGGCGTGCGCGAGTTCATCGAAGCCGAGCGCGCCCGACCCGACTATATGCTCACCCGCCTGAAGCGCGGCTCCCAGCACTATGCCGCGTCCCGGGTAGGGACGAGCCGGCGCCCCGCCCTGACCCGCGCCAAGGTGGCCGCGCTCGGGGCGGCGCAATGGCTGGTCCATGCCGGCCTGTATCTCGCCAGCGGCGAGCGCGGGCGCCCCGACCGGTTCGACCACCGCATCGGCATGGCCAAAGGATTGGGCAAGCTCAGCTGGCGCCGGCCGATCGGCTTCATCGACGAGGCGGCGCGGTGAGCGCGCCCGACCTCAGCCTCGACCTCAGCATCGTGGTCTGCACCTACGGCCGGCCGGAGTCGCTGGAGGAGACGCTGGCCTCCTGCCTCGGCCAGACCAATGCGCTCGGCCTCGCGATCGAGCTCATCGTGGTGGACAACCATCCGGACCGCACCGCCCGTCCGGTGGCCGAGGCGCTGGCGGCCTGGCCGGTGCGCTACCTCGCCGAGCCCACGCGCAACATGTCGGTGCTCAGGAACCGCGGCTTCGCCGAGGCGCGCGGCCCCCTGGTAGCGATCATCGACGACGACGAGACCGCCGCGCCCGACTGGAC
>CAXUCS010000510.1:0-512 GCA_964249365.1 uncultured Caulobacteraceae bacterium
GGTTGATGGTGGTGGCGGCGCTGGCGCTCGGCGCGGTGGCCGCCTTCGCGGGGAGCTGAGAGCGATGGACGCCAAGACCCCCCGATCCGAAGGCGGCGCCTACGGCCACGACAACATGTGGGACGACAGGGAACGCCGTCCCCGCGTCGCCACCACCTCGGAGGAGAGCCATCCCAAGACGTGGGAAGGCCCGACCTACTACGGCCGCTCCCAGCTCAAGGCCGCGCCGTTCAACAACTGGGTCGTGGGAGGCTACATCTTCCTGGCCGGGCTATCGGGAGGCGCGGCCATCGTGTCCTCGGCGGCGGAGGCGGTGCGGGGCGAGCGCGCCGCGTCCATCGGGCGGCGCGGGCGCTACGCCGCCACGCTCGCCCCCACGATCGGCGCGGTGCTGCTGATCTGGGACCTGCACACGCCCCAGCGCTTCTACAACATGTGGCGCATCTTCAAGACCACCTCGCCCATGTCGCTCGGCACCTGGATCCTGACCGCCTTCATCCCGAGTTCCATGC
>CAXUCS010000510.1:522-2081 GCA_964249365.1 uncultured Caulobacteraceae bacterium
GGGGGGGTCCGGGTTCCCCGTCCGGCGCGCCTGTGGGCCCGCCCCGGCGCTGGCTGCAGCCGGCGGCGCGGGTCGCGGGCGCGCCCTCCACCGTCACCGGGGCGGGGCTGTCCGTCTACACCGCCTCGCTCCTGGCGGCGACCTCCACGCCCTACTGGGCCGCGGCGCCCCGGGCGCTGGCGGTGCGCTTCGGGGCGTCCTCCATCGTGTCCGGCGCGGCGGCGCTGGCGATCGGCGAGCGCGACCCCTCCAGCCAGCAGGCGCTCAATCTCATTCTCGGCGGCGCGCTGGTGACCGAGCTCGCCGCCACGCTCGCCCACCATCACACGGTGAAGGCGCAAGGCGTCGGCGACGCGCTCAAGAGCCGCTGGGGGCTGATCGAGCGGGTGGCGGTGGAGGGCGTCGGCATCGCGCTCCCGCTGGCGCTCCACGCCGCCACCCACCTCGCCCGCGAGAAACGGACCAGGGACCTCCTGAGCGACCTCGCCGCGGGCGCGGCGCTGTTCGGCAGCGCCATGCTGCGCGTCTCAGCGCTGGCCGTCGGGGAGGAAAGCGCACGCCGCCCGGAGGTCAGCTTCCGCTTCAGCCAGCCGGAGAACCTGCCGAAAGGCGAGCCGAAGCGCTCGGGGCCGACGCCGTGACGGTTGCCGACGCCGTTCGCCCAGCTCGCGATGAGCTTGGCGGAGCTGGCCCGGTCACAAAGCCCGCCTCAAGGTTCAGGCGGTGGACGGGCGTCGGACCTCAGGTCTGCCGAAGCGCTTCTGATTGGGCGCCCGCTCAGTCCGCCCCGTAGAGGATCATCCCCGGCGTGGCGCCCAGCGCCTGGGCGTAGGCGCGGGCGGTGTCGTCGGGGATGTTGTGGTCGCCGTTCTCGTGGGCGCGGACGGTGCTCATGTTCACCCCGCACATCTCCGCCAGCTGCGCGCGGGTGCGGCCCGTGCGCTCGCGGAGCGCCTTCAGACGTTCGCCCTGCGACCCCGAGACGATGCGCGCCCGCTCGCCGGTGGTGACGCCCAGACGCTTGGCGGTGGCGAGGATGATGCGCACCGCCTTGCCCACCGCCTCCCCCTCGGCCTCGAAGCCGTACTGGCCGAGCAGCACCTGGGCGCGCCGGAGGATCTCGAAGTCGTCCATGCCGCCGAGCCTAGCCCATTTCGCCGCGCGTGAGACCCATGCGCCGTCCCGGCCGCGCCCGACGCCGTGCGATGAAGCGGCGCCCTCTACGCGCCGGGGCCGAGCACCCGACGGTCGCCCTCGCGCCGGGTGAAGCGCAGCACGTCGAGGTACTCCAGGAGCGGCACGCTGAACTTGCGGGTGACGCCCAAGAGCGCGCCCGCCTCGCCCACCGTCAGCCCAGGCGGCCGGAGGCGAGGGCGCAGGCGATCGCAGGCGTCCGCGATCGCCTCGCGATGGAAGAGGAGCTCGCGCTTCTGCACCCGGTCCAGGGTGCGCACCGCCTCGCCATCCCTGACGAGCCGTTCCGTCGCGCGGCGGTCCGCAGGCGTGGGCGCGAGCGCGGCGATGTCGGGCGGCGACAGCCCGGCGGAGCGCAGCCGATC
>CAXUCS010000511.1:0-2073 GCA_964249365.1 uncultured Caulobacteraceae bacterium
ACTTGGCGCTGGACGCAAAGGTGCGCGCCGAACTTGCGGGCCAGCGGCTGCGCCTCACCGTCGGGGCCGACGACGCATCGGGGCTGAAGTCGAGCCTGCAGGCGGACCTGCCGGCGGCCGCCAGCGCCGCACCGTTCAGGATCGCGCTCGACCGCACCCGGCCGATGAGCGGCCGGTTCTCCGCCAATGGCGAGCTCCGGCCACTGTGGGACCTCCTGATCGGCGGCGACCAGCGGCTCTCCGGCCGGGTCTCCACGGCCGGCGCCCTGTCGGGCACCCTGGCGCAGCCCATGGTGGTCGGCCATGCAGCGGTCGCGGACGGCCGCTACCAGAACTTCGCGGTCGGCCTGGACCTGCAAGGGTTCGCCCTGAACGCCGACTTCGGCCAGGACCGCGTGCGGGTCGCCCAGCTGAAGGGCGGCGACGGGCGGGGCGGCGCGCTCGCGGGCTCCGGCGACATCAGCCTCCTGCCCGGCGGCGGATCGGACTTCTCCATGACGCTGAACCGCTTCCGCGCGATCGACACCGACGACGTCACCGCCACCATGTCCGGGGCCGCGACCGTAACCCGCGACGCCCGGGGACAGGCCAGGCTCACCGGCGCGCTGAAGGTCGACCGCGCCGACATCCGCCCCAACACGCCCACGCCGACCGGCGTCGTCCCCATGGACGTGGTGGAGATCAACAGGCCGGGCGAGATCGTAGCCCCCGCCGGCGCGCCCGCGCCGGCCAAGGCCACGGTGGCGCCGCCCCTCGCCCTGGACGTGGCGGTCCGCGCCTCGCGCGGCATCTTCGTCAAGGGCAAGGGGCTGAACGTGGAGCTGTCTCTGGACGCCCACGTCGGCGGTACGGCCGCCGCGCCGGACCTCGGCGGCGAGGCGCGGGTGGTGCTCGGCTCCTACGACTTCGCCGGCAAGCGGTTCGACTTCGACGGTCGCAGCGTCATCCAGCTCGCCGCCAGCCCCGACAAGATCCGGCTGAACCTGATCGCCACCCGCTCGAACCTGACCGCCTCCACCACGCCGGTGGAGAGCAAGCCGACGGGAGCGACGGTGGAGCAGGGCGCGACCTCGACCTCGTCGACCAACGCCACCCTGACCGCGGAGGTGCACGTCACCGGAACCGCGGCGCGGCCGGACATCACCCTGACCTCCTTTCCCGTCCTGCCGCAGGACGAGGTGCTGAGCCAGGTGCTGTTCGGTTCGTCGGCCGCCCAGCTCACCGCCGCGCAAGGCGCGGAGCTCGCCTCCACCCTGGCGTCGCTGAGCGGCGGGGGCGGGTTCGACGTGCTGGGGCGGCTGCGCCAGTTCGCGGGGCTGGACCGGCTCGCCTTCGGCCAGGGCGCATCCGGGACGGGCGTCTCGGGCGGAAAGTACGTGAGCGACAACGTCTATGTGGAGCTGACCGGCGGCGGTCGGGAAGGCCCCTCGGCGGCGGTGGAGTGGCGGGTGCGCCGCAACTTCTCCGTCATCTCCCAGGTGGGGACGCAGGGCGACGCCCAGCTGTCGATCCAGTACGACACCACCTTCGGCAAGAAGCGCTAGCGCCCCTCCCTTTGTCGGGGAGGGGCGAGCGGGATCAGCCCGCGAGCGTCTTCTCTTCCTGCACGGCCTGGCTGGCGGGGATCGTCAGCTTCAGCTTGCCGCCCTCGATGGAGCCGGCGAGGTCGATGTTGAGGATGTGGTGCTGGCCCTGGGCGGCAGGGTCCTTCTTGGTCAGCTTGATGGCGAGCTTGTCCACCGTGCCGACGTGCTGCCCGTCGGAGCCGACGACTTCCATGTGCTCGGTGATCTGGGTGGGGTCGATCATGGCCTTGATCCTTGTGAACACGTCAGCGTGACGGCCCAACAACTCTTCAGCCTCCACGCGGGTTCAGCCTCGCCGCCGCGGCGGAGCCGCTCCCCCTCGCCGCCGCGCCCCGAGCCGCGGCCGGGGCGCGGCGGGATCGGGCGGGGCGGCCTCGCTCAGCATCTCGAACAGCAGCCCGCCGGTGACGGGCGTCGCCTCCAGGAGCTTCACCTCCACCGGGGTTCCGAGCCGCCAGCGGCGGCCGGAGCGCTCGCCCACCAGCGC
>CAXUCS010000512.1:0-2061 GCA_964249365.1 uncultured Caulobacteraceae bacterium
GCTGACGTCGGCGCTCCGCGCGTGGGTCAAAGGGAGGCGCAAGATGGCCAAGCCGAGCGCCGCCGCCCAGAAGCCCGCCTCGGGCAAGCTCAAGCCTGCCCCCGCCAAGAAGGCCCGGCCGCCGTCCAAGTCCAAGCGCGCCGCCAAGGCCGACGCGCCCGCCCCGGACCGGCTGCAGCGCCTCTGGCAGGCGGTGGAGGAGGTGCGCGCGGGCCGCCGCGACAGCCCCCGCACCGCCCGCCTCATCGCCGCCGGCGTCCCCAAGATGGCCCAGAAGGTGGTGGAGGAGGCCGCGGAGGTCGCGATCGAGGCCGTCCAGGGCCGACGCGAAGCCCTGATCAACGAAAGCGTCGATGTCCTCTACAACCTCGTGGTGCTGTGGCACGGCGCCGGCCTGACGCTCGACGACCTGTGGGCGGAGATCGACCGCCGCGAAGCCACCCTCGGCATGGCCGAGAAACTGCCGAAGACCGACGAGGTGTAAGGCGACGAGGTCCCGCGCGACGCAAGCCGAGCCGGCCGCCGTGAAGCGGGGGTCATCGTTCCGGGGCGTCCAGCCTGCTGACGTGGATGTCCTTCCAGCCCAGGCCGGCGTCGGCCAGGGTCTTGAAGAAGGTTTCGGCGCTCTCCCAGGGGCCGATGATGTCGTTGCCGAACGGACCTGCGCAGTGACCCGGGAAGTGATGGTGCACACGCCCGCCGTCCGTCTCGACATCACGGCCGCTGTAGACTGCGCCTACGGATTGGCCGTCCATGAGCTTGAAAGACGGGTACATGCCGCTGGCGACCAGAATGCAGAAGATGTCGATCCCATGCGACTCTGCGGACAGGTAGGGCGGGAATACGCCATGGGCGAACAGCTCCCGCAGCACGGGGCCGTCCAGACCCTCCAGATCAATCTTGATGTAGTAGGGCGCGCCGTTGGCGCCCACAATATCCATGATCCGCTTGGTTGGGAGCCTCAGCTCCTTGAAGACGCCCATCTGCGTGTCGTCAGGACGCGCGGCCTGGCTCAGCACGCTATGGCCCTGGTGAACGTAGAACGGAACTTCACCGCCCGACGATGTGGTAGTCACGACGTAGTTCTCGATTACGAGCCGCCCGGCCGCGATCTCTTTCGCGAAGCGCTCCCGCATCTCCTCGGCCAGCGCCGGATCGGCCTCCACCGCCACCACGCGCTCCGCCTTCTTCAGGTAGTAGGTGACGTCGTCTCCGTTGTGGGCGCCAAGATCATAGATCACCCGCATAGCCGCCCTCGCCGGTCGCCACCCCCGGGGCAGGCGTCATAGCGCGCGGCGCCGGTCGGATGAAGGAGCGTGGTCCCGCGCTGACTGGAGCGACGTCGCTCCTCACCCCGTCGCCGCATAGATCATGATTCCGGTCGCGACCGCCAGGTTCAGGCTGTCGGCCCGCCCGCGCATGGGGATCTTCACCGCCACGTCGCAGGCGGCGGCGAGGTTGGGCGGGAGGCCCGCCTGTTCGCCGCCCATCAGGAGGAGCGCGGGCGCGCGGTAGTCGGCGGCGCGGTAGTCCAGCTCCGCCGACAGGAGCGTGGCGACCACCGCGCCCGGCCAGCGCCGACGCCAGGCTAGGAAGGCGTCCACCTCCAGCCGGTAGACGGGGATGGCGAAGATGGAGCCCATGGTGGCCCGCACCGCCTCCACCGAGAAGGGGTCGCAGCAGTCGCCCACCAGGATGACGCCGCCGCAGCCCGCCGCGTCCGCCGTGCGGATCACCGTGCCGAGGTTGCCGGGGTCGCGCACCTGCTGCAGCGCCACCCAGCAGCGGGCGCCCGAAGGCTCCAGCGCCTCGATCGCCGGGTGACGCTGGGGGAAGACGCCCAGCACCGCCTGGGGGTTGTCGCGACGCGCCACCTTCTCCAGCACCTCGCGGCTGACCTCCACCACCTCGCCGCCGGCCTCAAGCGTCGCGGCGACGGCGCGGCGGAGCACCGGATGGTCGGCGCCGGGACCGTGCATCAGGTGGCGGGGGGGAAAGCCGAGCTCGACGGCCTCCACCACGATCTTAAGCCCCTCCGCCAGGAAGAGGCCGCTCTCCTCG
>CAXUCS010000513.1:0-2050 GCA_964249365.1 uncultured Caulobacteraceae bacterium
CGCCGGATGCGATCGTCGCCGATCCCGGTCATGCCGGCCTCCGAGCCCGCGATCAGCAGGCCGTCGACGGTCTCGGTCAGGCGCAGGGGGCGCAGGCCGTTCCTGTCCTTGCCCGCCACCACCCAGCGCCCGTCGAAGCTGACCACCGCGGCCGGCCCGTCCCACGGCTCCATCACCGCGTTGCAGTAGCCGTAGAGCGCCGCGTGCGCCGGGCTCAGCGCCTCGCTGGCGGCTTCCGGCATCAGCAGGGTCTTGGCCATGGGCCCGGAGCGGCCGGCGCGCACCAGCGTCTCCCACACGTTGTCCAGCGCCGCGGAGTCGGAGCCGCCGGGCTGGATCACCGGCTTGACGTCCGCCGCCCCCTCCTCGCCGAAGGCGGTGGCGGCCATGCGAATCTCGTGGGAGCGCATCCAGGCGACGTTGCCGCGCAGGGTGTTGATCTCGCCGTTGTGCGCCAGCGCGCGGAACGGCTGGGCCAGGCGCCATTCGGGGAAGGTGTTGGTGGAGTAGCGCTGGTGGAACAGCGCCACCGCGCAGGTGAAGCGGGGGTCGCGCAGGTCGGGGTAGAAGCTGTCGATGTGCTCGGCCAGGAACATGCCCTTGTAGACCAGGCTCACCGCCGAGAAGGAGCAGACGTAGAAGCCCTGCAGCCCGGCCTGGGCCGCCTGCTTCTCGATGCGCTTCCTGCATAGGAACAGCGCGCGCTCCAGCGCCTCGCCCGCCACGCCGGGGGGCGGGGCCAGCATGATCTGCTCGATCTCCGGCCGGGTGGCGTCCGCCTTGGCGCCGACCACGGCGGTGTCCACCGGCACCTGGCGCCAGCCGTAAATGTAGAAGCCCGCGCGCAGCACCTCGCTCTCCACCAGGGTGCGGCACGCCTCCTGGGCGGGGAGGTTGGTGCGCGGCAGGAAGATCTGCCCCACCCCCACCGGCCCCGCCCGCAGGGCGTGGCCGGTGCTGGCCGCCGCCTGCGCGAAGAAGGCCTGGGGCACGCCGACCATGAGGCCCGCGCCGTCGCCCGTCTTGCCGTCGGCGTCCACCGCCCCGCGGTGCCACACCGCCTTCAGCGAGCGGATGGCCAGGTCCACCACCTCGCGCCGCGGCCGGCCGTCGATGGCGCACACCAGCCCCACCCCGCACGCGTCGCGCTCCGAGCCGGGATCGTAGGCGTGCCCGGCGACCAGCCGCTCGCGCATGTCGAGGTAGGAGAGGGTCATGACGCCGATCCGGACGGCGGCCCGAACCGCCGCTCCAATGCATCGGGAATGGGTGAGATCAGGCGGAAGGCCGCGCGCGCCTGCCGATAGGCCTCGTTCAGCGCGTCGGCCGCGCGCGCGTCTCCCGAAGGATAGACGTGAGCGACGCGGTGGCGCGCCTCGACCACCGCCGCCCACTCCTCGGGCTCAGCCAGGAGCTTCAGCTTGCCCAAGCGGTCGCGGACCTGGCGCGCCGACACGTGCTCGTGCTCCTCCGCCGCCATCACAAGCGCCGACCGGAAGAGCTGCTTGCGGCTGACCTCGACGAGGTTCTCGAAGCGCTTGAGGAAGGCGGCGATCCGGTCGGCGTCCTCGGGGCCCATGCGGGCAAGCTCTCCGGCGGTGGCGGGCAGAAGCTCCCCGACCTGACGCAGGCTGCGCTCCAGCGCCGCAAGACAGAGCCGCGTGGACTCCAGCGCCTCGCGCACGAGCCGGGCGGTCTCGTCTTCCATGGCCTCGATCCTCACGCCGTCGCGATAGGCGACCTGCTCTATAGGGCTTAGCACCCGTCCGCGCGTGGACTCGACGATGTCGATCTTGGCCTCCTCCAGCGGCCCCTCCAGCAAGGCGCCCAGCCGGATGTAGCGGCTGTAGCGGGCAGGCTGCTCCTCGGCGTCCGCCTCCACGTGGAGGTCGATGTCGCCGCCGCGCAGGTGGTCGTGCACGCGCGAGCCGAACAGGCGCACCACCGCGGTGGGGCCGTAGACCTCCGCCACCGCCTCCCGGATGGCGACGCGCTCGGCCTCCGTCAGCCTCACGACGCCGCCTCCGCGACCGGCCAGCCGACCTTGACC
>CAXUCS010000514.1:0-2044 GCA_964249365.1 uncultured Caulobacteraceae bacterium
CCTCTCGAGCCCTTCCCCCTCGATGGGGGAAGGGTTGGGATGGGGGTGTTCGCGCGACGGTGACTGTTGATCCGATGAGGCGGCGGCGTCTCCCGCGTCTACTGCGTCGCCGACGGTGCGCCCACCCTCATCCCCAGTCCTTCCCCCATCGAGGGGGAAGGGAGTCGCAGGGCCACTCTCGGTGGTGAGTTTCGCGCGCGCAGCAGCGACGTAGTCGTTCCTGCGTCCCGGCCGCCCCGCCGCCTTCGCCATGCGCTCGGCTTCCGCCCGCACCTCCTCGTTCGAAGGCGCGCGCACCGCGGCGGCCTTCCAGAGGTCGATCACGGCCTGCGGGTTGCAGGGGCGGTCGACCAGGCTGATCTCGTCCAGCCGGATGGCGGTGACGCGGGTGGGATCGTCGGCGTCGCGTTCCAGCACGCGGCCGCCGATGGACAGGCCCTTGTAGACGCCGCACCTGACCTTCTTCACCGCCACCGGATCGACGACGTGGGCGACGATGCGGGTCTCGCCCTCCTCGTCCACCTCCGCGTGGAGCGTGGCGCCGGCCGCGCGCGGACCGTGCATCTCGCGCACCGCCGGGAAGGCCATGTAGGCCGGCAGCGCCTTCCTGAGCGCGTCCGGCGAGATCACCTCGCCCGCGCCGTCGCGCGCGCCGGTGGAGGCGACGCCGTGGACCCGGATGGTGCCGTCGTCCAGCGGCTCCAGCTTGAACAGCTCGCCGTAAAGGATGATGTCGCTCGTCATAGGGGCTCCGCACCTGTCGCCGTGTAGTTCCTTGGCCGGTCGCCGGCGGCCAGGGGCGCGAGGCCGCGCCGCGCGCGCACCTCGTCCACCGTGGCCGAGCCGTTCCGCAAAGCCATGTCGTCGATCTGCGCCTGCACCAGGGGATCGACGTCGCCGGCGTCCTGCCAGCGCCACTCCAGGTCCGCGCGGCCGAACTCGTCGGCCAGCAGTCCGTCGGCGATGCGCTTCCACCAGAGCTTCCTCGGCTCCACGCCCTCCGCCTGGCTCCGTTCGTCGTCGCTCGCAGCCGTGGAGCGGTTCATCTGCTTGACGAAGGGCGTGGGCGGCAGGCCGAAGGCATAGGTGACGATGCGGGCCAGCCACTCGTCGAAGTCGTCCTTCAGCGGGCTGTCCTTGAAGGCCTGGTACCTGGCCTCCGCCGGCGCCCAGAAGACCCTGGACTTGGCGCCGAAGTCGCCCGCCAGCCGCGCGTCCCACGCCTCCTGCAGGGTGCGGATGGCGTCCGGGCCCCAGTCCGAGGGCGCGTTGAGCAGGCCGGACGGGACGTTGCCCTCGGTGAAATAGCCGAGCTGGGCGGTCTGGCGGTGGAGCGCGGTCTGCAGCGTCACCACGATCTGCTCCACCGGCGAGAGGCCGTAGAGGTGGTTGGGCCGCACGTTCCTCGGCGCGTAGAGGAGGTCGTCGGTGGCGAGGTCGGCCCAGACCAGGCCCTTGATCACCTGCTGGTAGGCCGGCAGCGGCGCCTGGGGCCGCCGGCCGGTGTCGTCCACCAGGAGCTTGATCGTGTCGCCCGGCACGACGTCGAGCCCGACCAGCCGGCCCGAGCGGTCGCGCCGCTTCTCCGCCGCGGGCGCATCCAGCACCAGGAGGTCCTCCAGGAGCGCGCGGAGCCAGGGAGCGAACGGCGTGGCGCCGTCCGGCCGCTCGAAGAAGCGGTGCAGCGGAGCGAGGCCAGCCGGGGCCGCGCTCGCGCCCGCGCGGGGCTGGATGCGCCAGTCCAGCCGCTCCACTTGGTCCTTCACCGTCTCGATGGCGAGGCGGACCAGCTCCACATTGGCGAAGCGGCGCAGTTCGGCGAAGCTGAACGGGGCGGAAGCCCGCGGCGTGGAGACCGTGTTGATCCCCACGCCGAAGTCGAAGGTGCGGACCGGCTGCGGGTCGGCGGGCGCGCTGGGTCGGCCCGGGCCGAACACTGCGCCCCGGGGCTCGAAGCTCGCCCGCCAGCGCCCGTCCGCCCCCCGCGGCGGGAGCTCGACGCGGGTGCTGAAGGCGGCGGAGAGTGGGGGCATGTTGATGGTCC
>CAXUCS010000515.1:0-2034 GCA_964249365.1 uncultured Caulobacteraceae bacterium
CACCAGCGCCGCCTCGCGGGCAGGGTCGGTCGATGGGGCCGCGCCGGGGCCGGCCGCCTCCAGCCGCCCAAGCGCACGCTCCAGACGTCGGACCGCATCGGTGAGGAGCCCTTCGCTTTCCGACTCGCCGCCGCGGTTGAGCGGTTCCGCCATGGCTCGCTCTCCCCCACGGTATCCCGACTCGCCCTTATAGGCCGGGCGAAGTCTCGCCCCAACCCGGCGAAGCCTCAGCCGCGCTCGGGGAGATTAACTCCGTTAAGGGCAAGGAAATCTCCGTTTCGTAAGACGCGCGGCCATGTGAGCCAAGGCTCGTGGGGGAGACGTCTTCGATGCAAACGATGCAGGGCGCCGCCGGGACAATCGAGGTCCGCGCGCGACGTTTGGGACTGATCGCGTCCACGGCCGTCCTTCTCGCCAGCGCGGCGCCCGCGTTCGCCCAAGCCGTCTCGACCGCTCCGCCGGCGCCGCCGGTCGACCTCCAGTCGCAGGTGCGCTCGCTCAGCGCCATGGTGCAGACGCTGTCGCAGCAGGTGCAGAGCCTTCAGGCGCAACTGGACGCACGGGGCGCCGCCGCCGGGGGTGCAGTCGCCACGGCCGAGCCGCGGGCCGACCAGAACTCGGCGCCGGGCTTCCAGGTCCAGAGCAGCTCGAAGCCCGAGGTCGCCACCGCCAATACGCCGGCCGAGCCCCGCGTGCTTCAGAACGAAAGCCACATCTTCAACCTGGCGAGCCCGGACGGGCAGTACACCATCGGCTTCGCCGGCATCGCCCAGTTCGACGCCGGCGACTACCTGGGCTTCGACGCCCGCAACAAGGCGGTGGGCCCGCAGGGCCTCTCGAACGGCGTGAACGCGCGGCGCGCGCGCATCGGCTTCACCGGCAGGGTGCCCGGCGACTTCAGCTACGCCTTCGTCTACGACGCCGGCAACTCGTCGGACGCCACCCAGCGCGGCATCGAGACGGCCCAGATCGTCTACGGCGGCATCAAGGGGCTGGCGCTGGAAATCGGCTATTCCAACACCTTCTTCACGCTGGACCAGTCCACCGGCTCGGGCGACCTCGTGTTCACCGAACGCGCCTCGCCGTCCAACATCGCCACCAACTTCAACACCGGCGACAACCGTTCCAACGTGGGCTTCCGCTTCTTCGGCGACCGCTACTGGCTCGGCGGCTACCTGACCGGGCCCGTGGCCTCCAGCGACAGCCACACCAACGTGGGCGAGCGGCTGGGCTCGTTCCAGCGCGCCGCCTTCCAGGTGTTCAAGGGCGCCGACTACAACGTCCACCTCGGCGTGGGCGTGGACGAGCTGATCGATGCGCCGACCACCGGGCCGGGCACGCCCCAGACCCTCTCGCTCAGCGACCAGCCGGAGCTGCGCATCGATCCCACCACGCTCCTGAACACCGGCACGCTCGGCTCCACGACCCACCCCATCAGCGGCGGCTATGTGGTCGACCTGGAAAGCGCGGCGGTGTGGCGCAACCTGTTCTGGCAGGGCGAATACTACCACTACGACGTCGGGCGGAGCGGGCTGGCGGACGCCAGCTTCGACGGCGGCTACGGCCAGGTCGCCTGGACCCTGACGGGCGAGAGCCACCGCTACAACCCGCAGGCCGGCTCCTACTTCCGCATCTATCCTGCCCACCCCTTCTCGCTGAAGGACGGCGGGTTCGGCGCGGTCGAGCTGGCCGCCCGGGTCAGCTACATCGACCTGGTGGACAATTACGACCCGCTGGTGGCGCTTGCGAGCCAGCCGGCGGCGGTGAACGGCGGGCGCCAGACCGGCTACAGCCTGGCGGTGAACTGGTATCCCAACGACCTCCTGCGCTTTATGCTCGACTACAACCACGTCGACTTCAACAAGCGCAACGGGCTGGCGGTGACGGGCGCGCCGCTCGACGCGCAGGTCGGCACGCGCTTCGACGCCCTGTCGCTCCGCTCGCAGATCGTGTTCTGAACCTGCCGACCGCCTGCCGCGACACTCCAGGAGTCTCCAGATGACCGACCAGCTGACCCGCCGCGGCGCCCTCCTC
>CAXUCS010000516.1:0-2034 GCA_964249365.1 uncultured Caulobacteraceae bacterium
GCTGCCACCTGTGCGGCGACCGGCCGAAGAAGTGGCGGGCCGCGCGGCGCGTCAGCGTCGACCGCCTCACCCGCGCCCGCTACGTGCGGGTGCGGCAGGTCAGCGCACTGGAGCTCGACCACACCGTCCCGCTCTGGGCGGTGGCCGAGCTTCCGGCGGAAGCGCGACGGGGCTTCTACGGCCCCGCAAACCTCCGTCTCCTCTGCCCGGCCTGCCACGGAGCGAAGACGCGCGCGGAGGCCGCCGAGCGCGCGCGGCGGCGGCGCGCGACCCCCGTGAGCGACGAGCCACCGCCGTCTCCCTCCGAAAGCGAATGCGAACGCCTCTCATAAGCGTTGCTTCTGCAAGTCAGTTTCAATAGAAGCGGTCTCGGCCGGCGATCGGGGCGGCCGGAACCGGAGACGGCGGGTGCGGGCCTTGGGGTATGGATGGGGGAAGCGCGGCCGGTCGGCGGCGCTCGCGAAGGCGGCCCTGGCGGCGACGCTCTGGGGCGCGGCCCCGGCGCTGGCGTCGCCGCCGGCGCTGTCGGTGCCGGTCTCGGCGACCGACAACGGGACAGGGGCGCCGCAGGGTTTCAGCGGCTTCCTGGGCGGGCTGCAGAAGTCGAACTTCCTGCTCGGCGACCTCTTCGGCGTCAGGACCGGGCTTTCCAAGTACGGCATGTCGCTCGCCATCCAGGAGACGAGCGAGGTGTTCGGCAACCCGACCGGCGGCTACCACAACGGGCCGGAATACGACGGGCTGACCCAGGCCATCCTGCAGCTGAACACCCAGCGGGCGTTCGGCTGGTACGGCGGCCTGTTCAACGTCAGCGCCCTGCAGATCCATGGGCGGAACCTGTCGGCCGACAACCTCGGGACGATCCAGACCGCCAGCGGCATCGAGGCGGACCGCGCCACGCGCCTGTGGGAGCTCTGGTACGACCAGAAGTTCCTCGACGAGGACCGGGCCGACATCAAGGTCGGGCTGATTAGCGCCGACCAGGAGTTCATCGTCAGCCCCAACGCCGGCTATTTCGTCAACACCATGTTCGGCTGGCCGGCGGTGCCGAGCTACGACCTGCCGGGCGGCGGGCCGGCCTATCCGCTCTCGGCGCCGGCGGTCCGGGTGCGCTGGCGCCCGGTGGACCCGATCAACGTCCTGGTGGGCGTGTTCAACGGCGCGCCGTCCAAGACCAACACCGGCGACGCCCAGGCGATCAACGCGTCCGGCACGCAGTTCCCCACCAACGGCGGGACGCTGAGCTTCGTGGAGCTGCAGTACGCCTATCCGGCGCTGGGCTCGATGGAGATGCCGGGGGCCGGCGCGC
The DNA here is from genome assembly GCA_964249365.1 of uncultured Caulobacteraceae bacterium. Taxonomy (GTDB): domain Bacteria; phylum Pseudomonadota; class Alphaproteobacteria; order Caulobacterales; family Caulobacteraceae; genus CAHJWH01. Next base: position 1,310 of record CAXUCS010000516.1, read on the forward strand.
CGCTCGGGCGGACCTACAAGATCGGGGCCTGGTACGACTCCGAGGCGTTCGACGACCAGCGCTTCGACGGCGCGGGCCTTCCGCTCGCCTCGCCGGCGTCGAGCGGCGAGCCGCTGCGCCACCGCGGCAACTATTCGGTCTATGCGGTGGCCGACCAGATGCTCTGGCGCCAGCAGGAGGACCCCAACCGCTCGCTCAGCGTCTTCAGCCGGGTGATGGGCGCGCCCCAGGCGGACAGGAACTTCCTGACCTTCTCGGCCAACCTCGGCCTCACCTACCACGACCCCTACGCCAACCGGCCCGACGACACGGTCGGGCTGGCGCTCGGCTACGCCAAGGTCAGCCGGCGTGTCAGCCAGGCCGACCAGGACGCCGCGGCGGTGGCGCAGGCGGCCGACCCGACTATCTATGGACCCGTGCGCCACGACGAGACCTTCGTGGAGGCGACCTACCAGTACCAGCTTCGGCCCTGGTGGCAGGTGCAGCCGGACCTCCAGTACGTGTTCGATCCGGGCGGCGGCGTCGCCGACCCCAACCAGCCCAACAACCGCGTGAAGAACGAACTCGTGCTCGGGGTGCGCACCAATGTCCTTTTCTGATCTGAGCCGACCCTCACGGACGGAACCCTTCCCCCTCGAGGGGGGAAGGACAGGGATGGGGGTGCTCGCACTGTCGCCTGCGCAGAGCCCATACGAGGCGGCGCCGTCTCCCGCGCCCTCCGACAC
>CAXUCS010000517.1:0-2033 GCA_964249365.1 uncultured Caulobacteraceae bacterium
GAGCCCTCCCCCATCGAGGGGGAGGGCTCGATGTCAGGTCCGCCCTCGCAAGGTCTTCGATAGAAGTGTCAGGTCCTCACGCCTGGCTCACCGCGCCGTAGCTGGCGCCTGTGTAGCCGTTGGCGTGGATGCCGCTCTCGATGGGGGTGGGAGCGGCCGAGGCGATGGAGCCCGCCACCGCCGCCATCCGCCCCGCGCCGCCATAGGCCGAGACGCCGAGGAAGCCGGACGCGGTGGCGGCCGGGTGGCGCGCGACCGAGGCGGTGTCCTCCAGGCTCCAGGTCAGCGCACCCGAGCGGCCGTACCAGGGCTGGAACAGCCCGGTCGAGACCTGCCCGCTCTGGAGCCGCACCAGCGAGGCCCCGCAGAAGCGCACGTCGCAGGCGCCCTGGATGTACAGGCCCGCGTTGTAGCCCTCCGCATTGCCCGTGCACATCAGGACGTCGAGGTCCACGTCCTGGAACAGCAGGCTGGAGCGGGTAAGGATCAGCCCGTTGGTATGGACATCGCCCCCGTCCACCGAACACTGCAGCACCGGCCGCGCGCCCGTGCCGAAGCTCCTCAGCTCCAGCCGGCAGTCGGTGACGGCCAGCGTCTCCAGGATGGTCGCGGCGCCGGTCGGGAAGGTCTGGCCCTGCTGGAGGAAGAGGCGGTTCAGCTTGTCGGGGCGAAGTCGCGTCAGGGCCTGGTTGATCGTCTTCAGCGGCGCGCTCGCGGCCGAGCCGATCACCGTGTCGTCGCCCGCCCGCCCGTCGAGATAAAGGTCGTTGTAGGGCTGGAGCTCGAAGGCCGGGTAGGTCGCGACCCCGCCCGCCCAGGGATAGGCGGCGTTGCGCTGGCCGTCGACAACCAGGCTCGACGCGTAGCTCGACCAGAAGGCCACGGGCGAAGCGAAGTCCGCCGCCGTCCACTCCGGCACGCCGAGGCTGACGTCCGCGCCCACCCCCGCATAGACCAGCGGCCGCCCCGGCATGTAGGCGAAGAGGTTGTCGACCTTCACGCGCGAGGCGTAGCAGGTGAGCGCGTGGTCGCTGATCGACTCGCACTCGAACACCGCCGCCGACAGGCCGGACGAATAGACGTTGGCCGCGACGTTCCAGCCTTCCAGGATCAGGCTGTGCGCGGCCACCGGGTCGCCGGCGAAGACGCAGAGGCCCGTCCTCTGCAGGTTGGCTCCCGCCGGCTGGCTGTTGGGGTCGCCGAGCCCGAAGGCCGGCCAGTTCGGGAAGGCGCAAGGCGCGGGCGTCGGCGTGGCAGGCGCGCCGGCCAGGTCGCCCGAGAGGTAGAGCGCGCCGAGGCTGCAGCCGTTGGAGTCCTGGTCCAGGATAAGCCCGGTGTAGAGCGAGCGGCTGAAGAGGCTGGGCGCCCGGCCCACCCAGGCGGCGTTGGCGACGGGGCCGTGCCAGAAGCCCTGCACCGCCACATTGTCCAGCACCCACTGCGGCGCGCCCACGAAGCGGATGGGCGCGAAGGCGGTCGCACGCATCGTATAGACGAACAGGTTCTTCAGCCCGCAGCCGGTCAGCTTGGTGTAGGTCCCCGCGTCCAGGTCGGCGCCGCGGACGTAGGTGGAAGGCCCGATCCGCTGGCCGGTGGCGGCGACGAATCCCACCGCCTCGATCGCGCCGCCCGCGGGCAGGTCGAAGTCGACCAGGATGCCCGAACCGGACGCGGAGCCGGCGGTGAAGTCCTCGAAGAAGCCGCCGGCGCCGAGGTCGCCCTCGATCACGGTGAACGGGTTCAGGTAGACGGGGCTGGTGATGCGCAGCACCAGGTTGCCGCGCAGCCGCACCACGCCCCCGCCCTGCGCCTGGGAGCTGTTGGAGGCCTGGCCCAGGTAGGCGATGGCCGCGTTCAAAGCGGCGGTGTCGTCCGCCGCCCCGTCGCCCACCGCGCCGAACATGGCCACGTCGGGCGCCGGCTCCGCCAGCGTCCACCAGCGCCCGTCCGCGCTGCGGGTCCGCCAGGCCCTCTGCCCCGTGGCGCCCGTGACGCCGTAGCGCGCGCCCCCGAGCCCTGCGCGGCCGTAGCCC
>CAXUCS010000518.1:0-2030 GCA_964249365.1 uncultured Caulobacteraceae bacterium
GCGGGACGGTCCCGGCACGCGGCCCGCCGCCAGGAGCGAACCGGTCAGGAGCTCCCACGCGCGCCCGAACGGCAGGTAGAAGGCCTGCCGCGGCGCCTCCGCCACCTGCCATAGGCTCAGCGCGAAGGAGGCGAACCACAGGAGCGCCAGTCCGGCCAGGAGGGCGCCCCGCCGCCCCCGGGCCAGCCGCCACCCGCACCAGAGGAGCGGCGGGAAGAGGAGGTAGAACTGCTCCTCCACCGCCAGCGACCAAGTGTGCAGGAGCGGGGTGAAGCCGGCCGCCAGGTCGAAATAGCCGGTGTGGGTGTAGAAGAAGACGTTGGAGAGCGACAGCGTCGCCGCCGCCACGCTCTCGCCGAACAGCTTCAGGTCCATGGGCAGGAACAGCGCGGCGCCGAGCGCAGCCCCCGCCATCATCACGAACAGCGCCGGCAGGATGCGCCGGGCGCGCCGCTCGTAGAAGCCTACGATGCTGAACCGGCCCCGGTCCAGGTCGCCCAGGAGGTTGGCGGTGATGAGGTAGCCGGAGATGACGAAGAAGACGTCCACCCCGACGTAGCCGCCCGTCACCGCGCCCCAGCCGGCGTGGAACAGCACGACGGAGCAGACCGCCACCGCGCGCAGTCCGTCAATATCGGGGCGATAGCGGGACAAGCGGGGGCTCCGGACGCCGGTTGCAGCGCGCCGAGCCTAGCGCGCTCCGGTTGACGCAAGCTTCACGCGCGTCCGCCCTCGGGAACGCCGTCGCCCGCCGCCGGGTTGGCCTCGCGATACAGAGGAATTTTCGCCATGCCGCACCAGAACGTCCAGTCCCCCAAGGGGACCGAGCAGAACGCCGCCACGCCCTCCCGCGAGCCCGGCGACGCCCCGCAGGGCGAGCTCGACCTCCACGCCGAGCCGCGCAGCTACACCGCGACCAGCTATGCCGACGCCACGCTCGCCGCCCCGGCCGCGGGCGAGGTCGCGGAGTACATGGACGAGGGCGACGCGCTCGGCGACGACGGGGTGCAGCAGGGCTCCACCCACAACAACCGCCCGGTGCGCACCGAGGCCGACCGTGGCCAGGGGCCCAAGACGCTGGCCGCGAACCGCCGGATGGCGCGCTCCGGCTCGCCGGACCAGGGCACGCACTAGGGCGGCCGGCCCCGCCACGGCCAGTCGAGCGCCCCGCCTGCGAACAGCGCCCACCAGACGAACACGGGCTGGAACAGCAGGCGGGGCAGGTGGTAGCCCCAGCCGTCCGGGAGCGGCGGCACGTGCCGGTGGGCCAGGGCGTGGTAGAGGTTGGCCGGGTAGACGCACACCGCATAGGCCGCCAGCGCCACGCCCGCGGCCCGGCGGGTCCGCGGGACCAGCAGCCCGACCGCCCCCGCGATCTCGCAGACGCCGGTGGCCCGGACCACCGTCTCCGGGAAGGGGATGGCGGGCGGCATGATCGGCAGGAAGGCGCGCGCGGCGCCGAGGTGCAGCACGCCGAAGGGGGCGTAGACCGCCGCCAGGGCTAGGCGGAGGACGGTGCGGCGGTTCAGGGCGAAGGGCGTCATGGTCCCTCCAACGCCTGAACGCCCCGCTCGATTGCCCCGCCGCAGCGCCGCGCTAGAGTGGAGCGATGCGCCAGACCTTCGACGATGCGGCCGACCCGTCCTTCGGGCGCGAGCACCTGCCGCTCTTGCGGGCCGAGATGGCCGCCCAGGGGCTCGACGTCTTCCTGGTCCCCCACGAGGACGAGCACCAGAACGAGTACCTGCCGGACGCCAACGAGCGGCTGGCCTGGATCAGCGGCTTCACCGGCTCGGCGGGCGCGGCGGTGGTGATGGCCGACAGGGCCGCGGTCTTCAGCGACGGCCGCTACACCCTGCAGCTTGCCGCCCAGACCGACCCTGAGCTGTTCGAGCGGCGCGACCTGGTCGAGGGCGGCGTGACGGCCTACCTGGAGACGGAGGCCCGGCCGGGCCAGGTGATCGGCTATGATCCGCGCCTGCACAGCCCCGACGCCCTGGGTGGACTGAAGCGGGCCGCCGCCAGGGCCG
>CAXUCS010000519.1:0-2025 GCA_964249365.1 uncultured Caulobacteraceae bacterium
GGCCTGCACCGCCTCGCCGAGCTCGCCCGCCAGGGCGGCCAGCCGCTCCGTCCGGCGCGCGCAGGCGACCACCCGCCAGCCGTCCTTCACCAGACGGCGCGTGATGGCGGCGCCGAAGCCGGCGCTGGCGCCGGTGACGAGTGCGGTCCTGGCCATGAGGCGGCCCTCTTACGATGCGGCGGGGATGTCCGTCCTCCTAGCCGCGAAGACGCGCCGAGGGTTCCCTCTCAAGCGGCGGAGAGGCGCGGGCGGCGGGCGGCGGCGAGCGCCTGGTCGAGGTCGGCCAGGATGTCGTCGATGTGCTCGATCCCGACGCTGAGCCGGATGGTCTCCGGCCTGACGCCCGCCTTCAGCTGCGCCTCGGGCGGCATCTGGCGGTGGGTGGTGGAGGCGGGGTGGCAGGCCAGCGACTTGGCGTCGCCGATGTTGACCAGCCGCTTCACCAGCAGGAGCGCGTCGTAGAAGGCCTTGCCGCCCTCCAGCCCGCCCGCGACCCCGAAGGTCAGGAGCGAGGAGCCCTGGCCGCCCAGGTATTTCTGCGCGAGAGCATAGTAGGGGCTGTCGCGGAAGCCGGCGTAGCTCACCCAGTCCACCGCCGGATGGGCGCGGAGGTGTTCGGCGACGCGCCGGCCGTTCTCGACATGGCGTTCCATGCGCAGCGCCACCGTCTCGATCCCCTGCAGGAGCAGGAAGGCGCTCATCGGCGCCAGCACCGCGCCCAGGGTGCGCTGGTAGACGCTGCGGGCGCGGGCCACGAAGGCGCGCTCCCCGAACCGCTCGGCATAGACCAGCCCGTGGTAGGAGGCGTCGGGGGTGGCGAACTGGGGAAAGCGCCCGGCGTGACGCAGCCAGGGGAAGCGTCCACCGTCCACGATCGCGCCGCCGAGCGTGGTGCCGTGGCCGCCCATGAACTTGGTCAGGCTGTGCACCACCACGTCGGCCCCGTGCTCGAAGGGCCGGAGCAGGCAGGGCGTGGCCACCGTATTGTCGACCACCAGCGGCACGCCCGCGGCGTGGGCGACGGCGGCCAGCGCCCCGATGTCGGCGATGTTGCCGGCGGGGTTGCCGATGCTCTCGCAGAAGACCGCACGGGTCTCCTCGTCGATCAGCCTCGCCACCGCGTCCGGCGCGTCGCTCTCGGCATAGCGCGCCGTGATCCCCTGGCGGGGCAGGACGTGGCTGAAGAGGGTGTGGGTGGTGCCGTAGAGCTGGGGCAGGGAGACGATGTTGCCGCCGTGGTCGGCGAGCGTGGCGATGGCGTAGTGCAGCGCCGCCTGGCCGCTCGCCACGCAGAGCGCGCCGACGCCCCCCTCCATCGCCGCGACCCGCTCCTCCAACACCGCGACGGTGGGATTGGCGATGCGGCTGTAGCGGTAGCCCTCGACCTCCAGGTCGAACAGCGCCGCGCCGTGGTCGGCGCTTTCGAAGGCGTAGGCGGCGGTCTGGTAGACCGGCACCGCGACTGCGCCGGTGGCGGGGTCGGCCTCGAAACCCGCGTGCAGGGCCTGGGTCTCCAGCTTCATCGTGGCGTCCTCCGCCGTCGTTCGGCGAGATGGCTATGGCTCATGGGGGCGCAAGATGTCCTTCGGACGCCACTCAGCACGGCGAGGCTTAATTTCCACACCCCGGCGCCGGCGATCGGTGACGTGCAAGACCCCCATCGCGGAGAACGGCCCGCTTACCTTTTTCCACCCAGGTTGGACCCATGCTCCCCACCGTCGCCACCCGCGCGCCGATCACGCCCACCTGGACCTTCTTCGAAGGCGACTGGCATGAGGGCAACGTCGCCATCATGGGCCCGCGCACCCACGCCGCCTGGCTCTGCTCGGTGGTGTTCGACGGGGCCCGGCGGATGGAGGGCGCCTTCCCCGACCTGCTCGCCCACTGCGAGAGGGTGAACCGCTCAGCCGTCGCGCTGGGCCTGGAGCCGCAGGTGGAGGTCGGCCGCTGGATGGAGCTGGTCGCCGAGGGCGCCCGGCGCTTCGCCCCCGAAGCGCCGCTCTACGTGCGCCCGATGTACTGGGC
>CAXUCS010000520.1:0-2025 GCA_964249365.1 uncultured Caulobacteraceae bacterium
GCCGAAGGCCTGCAGGAGGGCGCGCTTCCTCGCCGGGCCCACGCCGTCGATCTCGTCCAGCGGGTTCTTGGTCAGCGCCTTGGCGCGCTTGGCGCGGTGGGTGCCGATGGCGAAGCGGTGCGCCTCGTCGCGCAGGCGCTGGAGGTAGTAGAGCACCGGGTCCTTGGGCTGCAGCATGAAGGGGGTGCGGCCCGGCATGAAGAAGCGCTCCAGCCCCGCGTCGCGGTCCGGGCCCTTGGCGACGCCCACCACCGCCACGTCGTCCACGCCGAGGTCGGCCATCACCTCCAGCGCGGCGTCTAGCTGGCCCTGGCCGCCGTCCACCAGGATGAGGTCGGGCTTGGGGCTCTCCACCCCCTCCGCCTCGTCCTTCTGCAGCCGGGCGAAGCGGCGGCGCAGCACCTGGTTCATCATGGCGTAGTCGTCCCCGGGCGTCAGCTCCCCGCTCTTGATGTTCCACTTGCGGTACTGCGACTTCTGGAAGCCCTCCGCCCCGGCCACGATCATGCCGCCCACCGCGTTGGTCCCCATGATGTGGCTGTTGTCGTAGACCTCGATGCGCTCGGGGGCGCCCTCCAGCTTGAACACCTCGCACACGCCGGAGAGGAGCTTCACCTGCGCCGAGCCCTCCGCCATGCGGCGCGCCAGCGCCTCGCGGGCGTTGGCCTGGGCGTGGTCGACCAGGCGGCGCTTCTCCGCCTGCTTGGGCACCAGGACCTCGACCTTGCGCCCGGCCCGCGCGCGGAACGCCTCGACGTAGAGCTCGCGGTTGGGCACGTCGCGGTCCAGCAGGATCAGCCGGGGCATGGGCTTGTCCTCGTAGAACTGGCCCAGGAAGTTGCCCAGCGTCACCGCCTCGTCGCTCCAGCCCTCCTCCTCCACCTGCGCCAGGCGCTGGAAGTAGGCGCGGTTGCCCCAGTTCTGGCCGGCGCGGAAGAAGAACACCTGCACGCAGGCCTGGCCGCCCTCCAGGTGGAGCGCGAAGACGTCGGCCTCCTCCACCGTCTCGGGGTTGATGGACTGCTCCATCGTGATGGCGGACAGCGCGCGGATGCGGTCCCGCAGGCGCGCGGCGCGCTCGAACTCCATGTCCTCCGCGGCCCGTGTCATGTCGCTGGACAGGCGCTGGAGCACCGCGCGGGACTTGCCGCAGAGGAACTGGTGGGCCTCCTGCACCAGCTCGGCGTAGTCGGCGGGCGCGATCAGGTCGGTGCAGGGGGCCGAGCAGCGCTTGATCTGGTGCAGCATGCAGGGGCGGGTGCGGCTCTCGTAGACGCTGTCGGAGCAGGAGCGCAGCAGGAAGGCCTTCTGCAGCACGTTGACGGTGCGGTTCACCGCCCAGGTGGAGGCGAAGGGGCCGAAATAGTCGCCCTTGACCGTATGGGCGCCGCGGTGCTTGCGCACCTGCGGGGCTTCGTGGTCGCGGCGGAGCAGGATCTCGGCGAAGCTCTTATCGTCCCTCAGCACCACGTTGAAGCGGGGCTTCAGCCGCTTGATCAGGTTGGACTCGAGGAGCAGCGCCTGGGTCTCGGTCTCGGTGGTGATGAACTCCATGGAGCGGGTCAGCGCCACCATGTGGCCGATGCGCTGGGAGTGGAACCGCCCCTGGGCGTAGTGGCCGACCCGCTTCTTCAGAGAGCGCGCCTTGCCGACGTAGAGAACCTCCGCCTCCGCGCCGATCATGCGGTAGACGCCGGGCGCGTCCGGCAGCCGCTTCACCTCGTCCTGAATCAGCGCGAGGCCGGCCCGGGGGTTGGGGGCCGGGCCGAGGTCGCCGGTCATGGGGTTGGCGTCGGGACTCAGGACGTCACTCATCGGCCCTCATATAGGCCGGTGGGGAGTCCGGGTCAGGAGGGGCGGCGGCGCGCCTCGTGCAGCAGCATGGCGGCGCAGGGGACGAGCCATAGGAGCCGCGCCCCGTAGCGGTCGAACGGGCCGGAAAGCATGCCGCAGACCGCGGCGTTGATGGCCACGGCAAGGACGAGGAGGACGACGGCCGCTCTAGTACCCTTCACCCTCGAGGGG
>CAXUCS010000521.1:0-2014 GCA_964249365.1 uncultured Caulobacteraceae bacterium
CGACGAGCTTGGCGAGCGCGGTGACCAGAGATCCGCCGGGGGCGCCGACGGTCTTCAGCATGGGCTTGATGACGAAGAAGACGATCATGCCGACCACGCCCGCCATGATGAGGAGCTCGGCGGCGCGCATCACGTCGTTCTTGTCGAAGGAGAAGGCGCTGGCCGCGCTGGTCCCCTCGCCGTCGAGGTCGCGGTTGAAGGGAACGTTGACGACGCTGAGCTGGTCGCCCCGCTTGTCGTCGAAGCCCATGGCCGAGCGCACCAGCTGGTCGATCCGCTTCATCTCGTCGGCGCTGCGGGGGGTGTAGGGCCCGGGCTTGCCGCCCTTGGCCGGCGCGGTGGTTCCGTCGACCGCCACGGCGACCGACAGCCGCCGGACCTGGCCGGGCTGGGTGACCTCGGTGGTGGTGGTCTTGCTGATCTCGTAGTTGGTGGTCTCCTCCTGCTTGCCCGTGTTGGAGGTGTCGCCGTTCCCGCCCGCGCCCGGCTGGGCGCCCGGCGTGTTCTGCGAGGCGCTGGCGGCGCCGCCAGGCTGGGCCTTCAGCTCGTTGGACTTCTCGTCGGAAGTCTGGGTGGAGCGCACCACCTGGCCGTCCGGATCATACTTCTCCGAACTGGTGGTGTGGCTCGCCATGTCGAGGTCGGCGGTGACCTGGACGCGGGCGTGGCCGGGGCCGACCACGCCCTCCACGATGTCGTTCACGGTGCGACGGACGCGCTCCTCCACCTGGTTGCGCTCGCTCCCGGAGCCGTCCACCACGCCGTCGCCCTCCGCGGCGAGGAGCTCGCCCTGCTGGTCGGCGATGGAGACGCGCTCGGGCTTCAGCTCAGGCACGGCGCCGGCCACGAGGTTTCGGATCGCGCGCACCTGTTCGGCGCCGACACGCCCGGCGCCGGTGGCGATCAGGATGGAGGCGGAGGGCTGTTCCACCTCCTCCTCGAACAGCTGGCGCTTGGGCATGACGAGGTGGACGCGCACGAAGGTCACGCCCTGGATGGCGCGGATGGTGCGGGCCAGCTCGCCCTCCAGCGCCCGCTGCCGGTCCAGGTTCTGGACGAAGTCGGTCTGGCCGAGCGCAGGCGCGTTGTCGAAGATCTCGTAGCCGACCGAGCCGGAGGTCGGCAGCCCCTTGCCCGACAGCATCAGCCGGGCGGACGCGACCTTGTCGCGGTCCACGAACAGGGTCGAGCCGTCGCCCTTGACCTCGTACTTGATGCCCGCCTGGTCGAGCTGGGCGGTGATCTGCCCGGCCTCCTTGAGGTCGAGGTTGGCGTACAACAGGCTGGTCGGCGCCCCGCCCAGCTTCATCATGATGGCGACGAGGATGGCCGCGGCGCCTGCGCCGGCGCCCAGGATCGCGGCGAGCCGCCCGATCCCGAAGCCCTGCAACGCCTTGACCAGCTGCTCCAACGCACGCTCCACGCCGGCCGGCGGGAGCGCGCCCGCGGCTAGGCAGGAATTACCGGGCGGAGGGTAAAGGAGCCTTAAACGCCGCCCTCACGGCCCGGCGCTGCAGCAATGGTCCGAGGAGCAGGTGGGGCGTGGCCAGGGCCGCCAGGACCCGCAGCGCGGGGGCGAGCGCACCTTCTGCGCCGCGGGTGTGGACCAGCAGGTCCAGGACGACCGTGCAGAGGAGGGCGGCGGGGAGGAGCCAGGCCAGGATCGCACTCCAGCTCCGCGCCGGCTCGCACTCCCCGCCCGTGCGAACCTCCAGCACGTGGCCCAGCGAATGCACGGCGGTGAAGTAGATGGCGAACGCCAGGAACGGCGGCGCCAGCAGGAAGAGCGCGACGAGCGCCAGGAGTTCGACCGCGGAGGCGGTCTGGCCCCGCAGGAATTGCAGCAGCACGCTGCCCGTGACCAGCCCCGCCCAGCCGGCCAGTGCGGCGGGCGCGGCGGCCCCCAGCGCACCCTGCACCGCGACCGGCGAGCGGCCTGCCAGCTCCGCGATCCACGGCGCCGTCGCCCCAGGGTGGAGGTAGAGGAGCGGAACAACGACGCTCAGCCCTCGCG
>CAXUCS010000522.1:0-2013 GCA_964249365.1 uncultured Caulobacteraceae bacterium
TTCTGGGGGAGCTGTCGGGGAAGCCGACCGAGGGGCGAGCCGCCGCCGTCCTGGAAGCGTCGCCCTCCCCCGCGTTCAGCGGTCCCCCTCCCCCGATGGGAGAGGATCGAGGTCCCGCTTGCCGCGGGCGCGCGCCTGGCCCACGTGCAGCCCATGCCTGTCTCGCCCACCTACCGCGCCGACCCTCGTTTTCCCCTGCTCGGCCCGGAGTTCGCCGAGGCGGTGGAGCCCGCCGTCTTCCCCGAGCAGCGGCTGCGCTACTGGAACGAACGGGCGGCCGCGCGGGTGGGGTTGGACGTCCTCACCGACGACGAACGGCGCGCGCATTTCGCCCTGTTCCGCCCGCTGCCGGACAACCTGCCGCAGCCGCTCGCCACCCGCTACCACGGCCACCAGTTCCAGGTTTACAACGCCGAGATCGGCGACGGGCGAGGCTTCCTCTACGCCCAGCTCCGGGAAGGCGGCGACGCGCGCGGCCGCCTCCTCGACCTCGGCACCAAGGGTTCGGGCCAGACCCCCTTCTCCCGTTTCGGCGACGGGCGGCTGACGCTGAAAGGCGGCGTGCGCGAAGTGCTCGCCACCGAGATGCTGGAGGCGCTGGGCGTGCCCACGTCCAGGAGCTTCGCGCTGTACGAAACGGGCGAAGAGCTGGAGCGGGGCGACGAGCCCTCCCCCACCCGCTCCGCGGTGCTGACGCGGCTCAGCTGGTCCAACGTCCGCTTCGGGACCTTCCAGCGCCACGCCTTCTTCGACCACCGCATGGACGTGGCGAGGCTCGTGGAGCACGTGGTGGAGCTCTACTACCCCGAGGTCGGCGGGGCGGAGATCGCGGACAAGGCGGCGGGCCTGCTGGCCGCCGTGTGCGCCCGCTTCGCCCATCTCGCGGCGCGCTGGATGGCGGCGGGCTTCGTCCACGGCGTGCTGAACACCGACAACATGAACATCAACGGGGAAAGCTTCGACTACGGCCCGTGGCGCTTCCTGCCGAAGAACGACCCGCAGTTCACCGCCGCCTATTTCGACCACCAGGGCCTGTACGCCTTCGGCCGCCAGCCCTCCGCCGTGTTCTGGAACCTGCAGCAGCTGGCCGGCTGCCTCCAGCTCATCTGCGAGACCGAGCCGCTGGTGGCGGCGCTGAACACCTTCGGGCCGAAGTACCGCGACGAACTGGCGGAAGCGGTGGTGCGCCGGCTGGGTCTGAAGCCGCTCGCCCCCGCCGACAACGGCGTCCTGGCCGCGGTGGCCTTCCAGCTGCTGTCCGAATGCGGCGAGGCGCTGCGCTGGGAGCCGCTGTTCTTCGACTGGTTCGGCGGCCTCGCCTCCGCGCCCCGGGCCCTCCGGGGGCCGCGCGCGGCGCTCTACGACACCGACGCGGGGCGGGCGTTCCGCACGGGGCTGGAGGCCTTCGAGGCGGAGGTCGAGGCCCGGCTGCAGCATCCCTATTTCGCCGGGCGCGAGCCGGAGGAGATGCTGATCGACGAGGTGGAGGCGATCTGGGCCGCCATCGCCGAGCGCGACGACTGGAGGCCCTTGGAGGCCAAGCTCGCCCGCGTCGCCAGGGCGCGGGAGGCGATGGCCCTAGTCGACTGAGACCGGGGCCGCCGCGCCGTCGCCACGTAGCCCTTCGTAGCGCATGCGCCCGAGCTGGGCGGCCAGCATCGTCAGCCCGTCCATCACGGGCGGCGCCTTGGCCTTCCAGGTCTCGATGCGCATGACATCGGCGAGGCGGGCGTCCAGCGTACGCTGCGCCGCCGCCTCGCCCCTGGCCATGCGGGCGGCGAAGGTGGCGGCGAGCACGCCGCAGAGCAGCGCCCGCTTGCTGTAGTGGTTGGCGTCGGTCGCGGTGTCGCCCGCCCAGCGCCACAGCGCGTCCGCCGTGTCCCAGCCGAGGCGGAGCGCCAGGGCGGCCTGCAGCGGCCGCGCCAGGAAGCGGCTCGCCGCCTCCACCGCCGCACGGTCGGCGAGCGCGGCGTCCACCCGGGCCAGCTCGGCGGTGCGGATGCGCTCCCGCAC
>CAXUCS010000523.1:0-2010 GCA_964249365.1 uncultured Caulobacteraceae bacterium
GTCGCGCTCAGGGTCGTGTCGGACGCCGCGGACCGGGCCCTGCCCCCGGCGGCGCTGCGGGGCATGAGACCCGACGGCGGAGTCGATGTCGCTGCGGTCGCAGCCGACCTCCTCAGGGCGCCGCGCCAGCTCCCCGCCCTGCTCCGCCTCGGGATGGAGGCGGAGGTGGCGTTCCGCAGGCTCGGGCTACTGGGCCGTCACGACCTTCTTGGCCGCCTTGGGATTGGCGATGCGGATCTCGGTCAGCTTGCGCTCGACATGGTCTGAGAAGACGTAGTTGGCCGAGCGCTGGTTGGAGAGGTCGATCTCCGGCGCCATCGCCCCGTCCGTCTTCACGCCGCGGGCGGAGACCATGAACATCTTGAGCGGGTTCTTCACCGAATCGGCCGCGGCGGTGCCCTCGAAGCCGCAGTGGACCATGCAGTCGGCGCACTTCTCGTACTTGCCGACGCCGTAGCTGTCCCAGTCGGTGTCCTCCATCAGCTCCTTGAAGGTCTTCACATAGCCTTCGCCGAGCAGGTAGCAGGGCTTCTGCCAGCCGAAGACGGTGCGCGCCGGCATGGACCAGGGCGAGCACTCGTAGGTCTGGTTGCCGGCCAGGAAGTCCAGGAACAGCGGCGACTGGGTAAACTTCCAGGCCTTGCCGCCCCGGCCGCGCTTCAGCACGTCGCGGAAGAACTGCTTGGTCTTGGCGCGGTTGAGAAAATGCTCCTGGTCCGGCGCGCGCTCATAGGCGTAGCCGGGCGAGATGGTCACCCCGTCGCAGCCGACGTCCATCATCTCGTCCAGGAAGGCGGCCAACCGCTCCGAATCGGCCCCGTCAAAGACGGTGCAGTTGATCTGGGTGCGGAAACCCTTGGCCTTGGCGAGCTTCAGCGCCTCCACAGCCTGCTCGTAGACGCCGTCCTGGCAGACCGACTTGTCGTGCATGGCCTGGTCGCCGTCCAGGTGGATGGACCAGGTGAAGAACGGGTCCGGCTCGTACTGGTCGATCTTCTTCTTCAGGAGCAGCGCGTTGGTGCAGAGGATGACGAACTTCTTCTTGGCGATGAAGCCCTTGACGATGCGCGGCATGTCGCGGTGCAGGAGCGGCTCGCCCCCGGCGATGGAGACCGCGGGCGCGCCGCACTCCTCGATCGCCTCCATGCACTGCTCGAAGCTCAGCCGCTGGTTCAGGATCTCGTCGGGATAGTCGATCTTGCCGCAGCCGGCGCAGGCCAGGTTGCAGCGGAACAGCGGCTCCAGCATCAGCACGAGCGGATAGCGCTTCACGCCCTTGAGCGTGTTCTTCATCACATACGACCCGATCCGGGCCGTCTGCTGCAGCGGCAGACCCATGCTGCACTCCTCATAGGTCCGCGGGGTCGACCCCCGACAGGACGTTCGTGTCACCGATGGGCGCTGCGCCGGGGCCGTGAAGGCCACGCCGAGCGATCCCTAGACTAGGGAGTCGCGGCCGCCCGTGAAACCGCGCCGCTCAATCGTATCGGCGTCGGTGGCCGATTTGAAGCACGATGGTGCGTCGAGGTCACGCCGAGCCCGGCGGGCGCACGCTAATCTCCGCGCTTCGTCCGGAGCCCCAGAGGACCAGCGTCCCTTGCCTACCCTGCTGCAGCCCGCCGCCGCCCACCCCGGCGTGGAGGACGCCCTCGCCCGCGCGGCGGAGGCGGTCAACGAGGAGCTCGACCGCCTCCTGCCCAGGCCCGCCGGCGCGCATGCACGGGTGCAGGAGGCGATGCGCTACGCCATCGAGGTCGGCGGCAAGCGGATGCGGCCCTTCCTGGTGCTGCAGACCGCGGCGCTGTTCGGCGCGGAGGGCGCGGGTGCGCTCCGCGCGGCGGCGGCGATCGAGATGGTCCACACCTATTCGCTGGTCCACGACGACCTGCCCTGCATGGACGACGACGACCTGCGCCGCGGGCAGCCGACCGCCCACAGGCGGTTCGACGAGGCCACCGCCGTGCTGGCCGGCGACGCGCTGATCCTGCTGGCCTTCCAGACCGTCGGTTT
>CAXUCS010000524.1:0-2007 GCA_964249365.1 uncultured Caulobacteraceae bacterium
GGGCCGGCCGCCGGCGATCCGCACCAGCTCCAGGCTGGAGCCGCCGAGGTCGGCCACCACCCCCTCCGCCCCCGGCTGGCCGCCGATCACGCCGAGCGCGGAGTAGCGCGCCTCCTCCTCGCCGGAGAGGATGCGGATGTCGAGACCGGTCTGGGCGCGCACGCCGTCCACGAAACCCGGACCGTCCTCGGCCTCCCGCACCGCGGCGGTCGCCGCACTGAACACCACCGCCGGCGCGACGCCCTCCAGCACGGCGCGAAAGCGGCGGAGCGCGGCCATGGCGGCCTCCACGCCGTCGGGGGAGAGCCGCCCGGTCGCCCCGAGGTCGCGCCCGAGGCCGGCGAGGACCTTCTCGTTGTAGACCTGCCAGATCGCGCGGCCTTCCAGCCGGTAGAGCACCAGGCGCACCGAGTTGGAGCCGACGTCCAGCACCGCCACGTCGCGCGCCGCAGCCTCCTCGGGTCGGGTCACGGGCGCGCTCAGGAAGGGCGGCGCGGACCGACGTGGTCGAAGGCGCGGGGCAGGATCTTGCCGTTCCGCCCGCGGCCGGAGAGGCTGGGGTTGGTCATGAAATAGTCGTGGGCGGAGAACGGCCGGCGCACGCCCGCGGTGTCGTAGCGGCGGTAGGTCCCGTCCGACTTCAAAGTCCAGCTCTGCGCCTCGTCGTTCAGGTTGGCGACCATGATCTGGTTCACCACCTGCTGGTGGACGGTGGGGGTCTCCACCGGCGCCAGCGTCTCGATGCGGCGGTCGAGGTTCCTCGGCATCCAGTCGGCCGACGAGATGTAGACCCTGGCCGCCGGGCTCGGGATCGCCTCCCCGTTGGCGAAGCAGACGATGCGGCCGTGCTCCAGGAAGCGGCCGACGATGCTCTTGACGTGGATGTTCTCCGACAGGCCCGGCACGCCTGGGCGCAGGCAGCAGATGCCGCGGATGACCAGGTCGACGCGCACGCCGTCCTGGCTTGCGACATAGAGGGCGTCGATGATCTCGGGGTCCACCAGCGAGTTCATCTTGGCCCATATCGCCGCCGGCCGGCCGGCGCGGGCGTTCTCCGCCTCCCGCGCGATGTTGGCCAGAAGCGTCGCCTTGAGCGTCAGGGGAGAGATCGCGAGCTTCTCCAGCCCGTCGGGCTGGGCGTAGCCGGTGATGAAGTTGAACACCTTGGCGGCGTCACGGCTGAGCGCCGGGTCGCAGGTGAAGAGCGACAGGTCGGTGTAGATCCTGGCGGTGACGGGATGGTAGTTGCCGGTGCCGAAGTGGCAGTAGGTCTTGAGGGCCTCGCCTTCCTTCCTCACCACCACGCTGATCTTGGCGTGCGTCTTGTACTCGATGAACCCGAAGACGACGTGGACACCGGCCCGTTCCAGGTCGCGCGCCCACTTCAGGTTGGCCGCCTCGTCGAAGCGGGCCTTGATCTCCACGAGCGCGGTGACGTTCTTGCCCCGGTCGGCCGCGTCGATCAGGGCGGCGACGATGGGGCTGTCGGACGAGGTGCGATAGAGCGTCTGCTTGATCGCCAGGACGTTGGGGTCGGCGGCTGCCTGGCGCAGGAACTGCACCACGACGTCGAAGCTCTCGTAGGGGTGGTGGACCAGGATGTCCTTTTCGGTGATGGCGGCGAAGCAGTCGCCCCCGTGCTCCAGCACCCGCTCCGGGAAGCGCGGCTCGTAGGGCGTGAACTTCAGGTCCGCACGCCCGGCCGGGATCAGCTCGGACAGCTGCGACAGGCCGAGGAGGCCCTGGGTCACCACCACCTCCTCCGGATGGCAGTGGAGGTTTCGCAGGATCAGCTCCTGCAGCTCGGGAGGCATGTCGGCTTCGAGCGCGATCCTCACCACCGAGCCGCGGCGGCGCTGGCGTAAGAGCGCCTCGAACTCGCGCACCAGGTCCTCCGCCTCCTCCTCCAGCTCCACGTCGCTGTCGCGCAGGATGCGGAAGACGCCGCGCCCGTCCACGTCGCAGTCCGGGAACAACTTCTCCAAGAACAGGGAGACGAGGTCCTCC
>CAXUCS010000525.1:0-2005 GCA_964249365.1 uncultured Caulobacteraceae bacterium
CGGCGACGGCTCCGCCAAGAGCCGCAGTACGCCCGCCGCCGCTTCTCCCGACCGCCGCGACGCCTCCGCGCCGAGGTCGTAGACGCCCGCGCCGGCGTGGGTCTCCACCACACGGACCGCGCCGCCTGCGGACGTCAGGCGCCGCAGCAGGGCGAGCAGGAGCGCGTGCTTGAGAAGGTCGGCGAAGTTGCCGGCGTGGAAGGCGTGGCGGTAGTTCAGGGGCCCCTCGTCCGGCGGCGTGGGCGGGCAAGCTCGGGCCGGGATCGGCTGCGGTCAACCGTGCGGCGGAAGGGCCGCGATCTTGAACGCTGCGGCCGCAAGGAACCGCGCCGCGCGCCTTCCGTTGGCCCGTCGATGGCCTACGACGACGAAGAGATTAGCAACGAGGAGGTCGCGCAGGGTGCGGGCCTCCTCTACGTGCACGATGACGACAAGGGGATCACCCGGGTCAAGTCCGACGCGGGCTTCGACTACGTCGATCCCAAGGGCCGGCCGGTCACCGACGAGAAGGTGATCGACCGCATCCGCAAGCTCGCCATCCCGCCCGCCTATCAGGACGTCTGGATTTGCCGGAGCGCGCGGGGCCACATCCAGGCCACCGGCCGCGACGAACGGGGCAGGAAGCAGTACCGCTACCACGAGAAGTGGAGCGAGGCGCGCGCGGAGACCAAGTTCGCCCGCATGGCCGCCTTCGGCCGGGCCTTGCCGCACCTGCGCGAGCGCATAGATCGCGACCTCAAGAAGCACGGCCTGCCGCGCGAGAAGGTGGTGGCCACCGTGGTGCGCCTGCTGGAGACCACCATGATCCGGGTGGGCAACGACCAGTACGCCAAGGAGAACAAGAGCTTCGGCCTGACCACGCTCCGAGGCCGACACCTGCACCTGCACGGTTCGGACGTGGAGTTCGAGTTCAAGGGCAAGAGCGGGGTGCAGCACAAGACCAGGGTGCACGACCGCCGCCTGGCGCGGGTGATCCGCTCGATCCAGGAACTCCCCGGCCAGCGCCTGTTCCAGTACCTCGACGGCGAGGGCGAGCGCCACGCGGTGGAGAGCCACGACATCAACGACTACCTGAGGGAGGCCACGGGCGAGCACTTCACCGCCAAGGACTTCCGCACCTGGGCCGGCACGCTGGCGGCGGCCAAGGCGCTTTCCCTGCATCCCGCCCCCCACACCGAGCGAGAGGCGAAGAAGACCGTCACCCTCTGCGTCAAAGCGACCGCGGGGCTCCTCGGCAACACCCCTGCGGTGTGCCGCTCCGCCTACATCCACCCCGCGGTGGTGACCGCCTTCATCGACCACCGGCTTCCGGAGGTGTTCGCCGAAACCGAAGGCGACGCCCTGGAGGCGGAGGTGCTGCAGTTCCTGGACGCGCTGAGCGAGGAGGTGGAGGCTGAGACCGGCCGCTCCCCCAAGGCGCAGCTGGAGGCCTCCAAGCCCTGACGGCGCCGCCAGGGCGCCCGTTCAATGGAAGTCCCGTGACGGCGGCAGCACGCGGACGTTCCTCGGGTGCACGGCCAGCGGCGGCCGGTCCGACGGCGTGCGATGGTCCTGGCCGACCGGCCGGTTGGTGAGCTTCTCGTCGGCCCGGGCGGTGAAGGAACCGAAGTCGAACAGCGGTTCCGATAATTCGCGCAGCCGCGCGCTGCGGTCCACCAGCCGCTCCACCCTGAGGTGGATCACCTCAGGCGCCTCCGGCGCGCGCTGGATGCGGCCGTGCGCCTCCAGGAGGCGGGCGGACATGATCTGCCCTCGATAGCCTTCGAACACCTCGGGCAGCACGACCAGGTTGGCGACGCCGGTCTCGTCCTCCACCGTGATGAAGCAGACCACCCCCGTCCCGGGCCTCTGGCGCACCAGCACCACGCCCGCCACAACCGCCGCCGCGCCGTCCTTCAGAGCCGCGAGGTCCACGCAGCGCCTGACGCGCGCCCTCGCGAACTCCGCCCGGAGGAAGCCCATGGGATGGCCCTTCAGCGACAGCCGGGTGGTCTGGTAGTCGGCC
>CAXUCS010000526.1:0-2005 GCA_964249365.1 uncultured Caulobacteraceae bacterium
GCGGCTTCGTCCAGTATGAGTGGCGGCTGAAGCGCTCAGGGCGCCTGCGGGAGGAGGTGGGCTTTCCCCAGCCGCTGTGGGACGGCTCCGACCTCGGCGGCCGGTCGATCCTCGTCCACGCCGAGCAGGGTTTCGGCGACGCCCTGCAGTGCGTGCGCTTCCTGCCGCAGGTGGCGGCCCGGGGCGGGCGGGTCGTGCTGCAGGCCCGCGAGCCGCTCCGCCGGCTCCTGGAGCCCGCGCCGGGGGGGGAGCGCTTCGTCCCCGCCGACGAGACGCCCCCCTTCGTCCACTGCCGCCTGCCGCTCTTCAGCCTGCCACGCCTGTTCGTGGCAGGCGTGGACGATCTCCCCGGCCCCATCCCCTACCTCGCCGCGCCGGCGGAACTCGCGCAAACCTGGCGGACGCGGCTGGCGCAGGCCGCGCCGGAGGGACGCAGGGTGGGCGTCGTGTGGAGCGGCAACACCGGCTCGGAAGTCGAGCAGGGCCGCTCCATCCCGCTCGCCGCCTTCGCGCCGCTGGCGCAGGCCGGGGTCACGCTCGTCAGCCTGCAGAAGGGCGACGGGCTGGCCCAACTCGCCGGCGCGCCCTTCCCGGTCGTCGACCTCGGCGAACGCTATGCGGCGGGCGACTTCGCCGACACGGCCGCCGTACTGGAGGGGCTCGATCTCCTGGTGACCTGCGACACGGCGGCGGCCCACCTGGCCGGGGCGCTCGGCCGGCCGGTGTGGGTGGCGGTCAGCACGATCGCGGACTGGCGCTGGCTGGAGGATCGGGAGGACAGCCCCTGGTACCCCAGCCTTACCCTGTTCCGCCAGGCGCGGTTCGGGCGCTGGGACGACGTCTTCGCCACCATGGCCGAGCGGCTGGCCTCGGGACACGGGTGACGGGCCGGCCGGGTCGCGTGGAACTCGCGCCGGGTCCGACGCGTCTAGCCCTCGTAGGTGGAGGGAATGCGTGACCGGCCGGCCGACCTCCGACGACATGATCGGCCAGACCCTGCCCTATCCGGCCAGCCAGGCCGACATGGCGATCGCGCCGCAGTCGGGCCTGGAGGCCTACAGGGCGGCGGGCAAGCTCCAGGGCAAGCGGGCGCTCGTCACCGGAGGCGACAGCGGGATCGGCCGCGCGGTCGCGCTCGCCTTCGCGCTGGAAGGCGCGCGGGTCGCCATCCTCTACAACGAGACCGACGAGGACGCCGCCGAGACCCGGCGGATGGTGGAGGCGCGCGGTGGAGCGTGCCACGTCATCAAGGCCGACGTGCGCGTTAAGCGCGCCTGCGAGGCGGCGGTCGCGGAGGTCGTGGGCGCCTTCGGCGGCCTGGATGTCCTGGTCAACAACGCCGCCTACCAGAAGGCGCAGGAAGGCGGCCTCCTCGACATCAGCGAGGAACAGCTGCGCCGCACCTTCGAGACCAACATCTTCGGCTACGTCTTCATGGCGCAGGCGGCGCTTCCGCACCTGGAGGCGGTGAAGGGCTGTATCGTCAACACCGGCTCCATCGTGGGCATGACGGGCGAGCCGCTCCTGATCGACTACTGCGCGACCAAGGGCGCCATTCACGCCTTCACCCGGGCGCTGGCGCTGAACCTCGGGGACAAGGGCGTGCGGGTGAACGCGGTGGTGCCGGGCCCGGTCTGGACCCCCAACATCCCCGCCACCATGCCGAAGGACGAGGTGGAGAAGCTCGGCCACGAGGTGGCGATGGGGCGCCCCGGCCAGCCGGAGGAGATCGCCCCCGCCTATGTGCTGCTGGCCTCGCAGGACGGGTCCTTCATGACGGGCGCGCTGGTGCAGGTCACCGGCGGCAAGCTGTCCACCGACTCTTGACCTCGCCCCCCGACGCCCTGACCGACCTCGCCGGGCTGGAGGCGCGTACCCGCGCGCTCCTCGCCAGCGACCGCCTGACCGCCGCGACCCGCCGTGCGCTGCAGGCTCGGCTGGACCCGGTGCAGGGGCCGCCCCGCGCCCTGTCGGGCGAACAGATGCGGACGCTGGAGGCGGTGTC
>CAXUCS010000527.1:0-2003 GCA_964249365.1 uncultured Caulobacteraceae bacterium
CGTCGCGGCCGAGCGGCGAGACGATCACCACGCCCGTGTCGCGGGCGGCGCCCGCCGGGGCGTGCAGCCAGCCGGCCAGGCCGTCCTTGGCGATCGGCTGCATGCGGCGGCCTCCTCCTCCACGCGTCCGGCCGCAACCTTGTGCAGGTCCCGTGCCGCGCTCAGCTCCGCTCGAAGGCCCCCGCGACCGCATAGGCGGCAAGCTTGGGGCGGAGCTGGCGGTCGAAGGGGAGCGGCCGCACGGGCATGCCGTCCCCGCGCGGGAACATGGTGGTCTTGGAGGTGTAGCGGTCCGACAGGCCCCAGGTCACCACGCTGCGGACCGCCGGCTCGGCCAGCACCGCGTCCAGGAAGCGGCGGTAGACGGCGGCGCAGGCGCGGTCGCGCTCCGCGACCGAGCCCGCCAGCTTCTGGTCGTTGACGTCGAGCTCGGTGACATAGACCTCCAGCCCCAGCGCCGCCACCGCCCGCAGGAAGGCGCTCAGCCCCCCGCCGAAGGCCGGCGGCCGCTCGCCCAGCAGGTGCCCCTGGATCGACAGGGCGTCGATCGGCACGCCCTGCGCCTTCCAGGCGCGGAGCCGCTCCAGCATCGTGCCGCGCTTGTCCCGCATCCAGCCCTCGTCGTCGTACTCCAGCCCGTAGTCGGCCAGCGCCAGGCGTGCATGGGGGTCGGCGGCGCGGGCGGCGTGGAAGGCGAGCGGGACGTAGCCGGGCCCGATCGCCTCCATCCAGGGCGAGCGGCGCAGGCCGTCCGGGCGTCCGTCGTTGCGCTCCACCGCCTCGTTGACCACGTCCCAGGCGTGGTTGCGTCCGGCGTAGCGTCCCGCGGTGCGGCGGATATGGTCGACGAGAAGGCCACGCGCCGCATCGCGAGACAGGGAGGAGCGCAACGCCTCCTCAGCCCCTGGCGGCAGGGCTTCGTGCCAGACGAGGCAGTGGCCGTGCACGGCCGCGGCCTGGGCTCGGGCGATGGCCAGCACCCGGTCGGCGGGGCCGTAGCGGTAGACGCCGGGCGCAGGCTCCAGCGCGTTCCACTTCATGGCGTTCTCGGGGGTGAGGAGGCCGCACTGGCTCCGCACCAGGGCCGCGAAGGCCCCGTCGCCGTCCACCCGTTCCGGCTCGATCGCCGCGCCATAGCGGCGGCCGGCGCGCGCCGCCGCCCCGCGCAGGCTGAGCGGCTCCGCCCTCGCCGGTCCCGCCGTCTCCGCCATCAGGACCGCACCGGCGCCCGCGAGGACGAGCCGACGATCGGGATGAAGCGGGAGCGACGTCACAGGCGCGCGTAGAGGAAGCGGGGGATGTAGAAGCGGCGCTTGTTCAGGATGGCGCCGATCACCTCGCCACCCGAGGCCTGGATGCGCTCGATTAGGTTGCGGGCCGCCGCCGCGCGGGTCTCCTCCGCCTCCACCACCACCAGCGTCATGTCCGCCAGGCTGGAGATCACCACGCCCGAACTGGAGCGCTGCAGCGCCGGCGAGTCGATCACCACCAGCTCGAAGCCCTGGCGCGCGGCGCCCAGCACCCTGGACCAGTCGAGCGCGGGGCTGCGCAGCTCCTGGCGGCCGAACGGCACGGTGACGTAGAGGGACGAGCCGTCAACCTGCAGGATGCGCGAGCGCGCCGGCAGGGTGTCGAGCATGGCGCCGCGCCCGGTCAGGACCTGGGCGGCGCTGCCGCCCTTGGGCGGCTCTATGTCCACCAGGAGCACCCGCCCGGCGCGCTGGCCCGCGGCCACGATCGCGAGGTCGAGCGCCAGCTTGGAGACGCCCGCCCCCTCGCCCGCGCCGATCAGCTGGATTACGCGATGGGAGCCGGGCGCCACGCTGGCGAGGAGGCGGAGGAGGAGCTTGCCGTCGTCCTCCGTGAGGTGGCGGGGCCTGAGGTGGTGGTCGCGGCCGAGGAGGGACTCCACGCCCTCCCCGCCCCGGCCGCGCGCGACGGCGAGGAGCGCGGGCGTGCGCACCTTCTGCTCCACGTCGCGGGGCGTCAGCATGGCCTGGGAA
>CAXUCS010000528.1:0-305 GCA_964249365.1 uncultured Caulobacteraceae bacterium
CGCCGGGGTGAGGTCTGCGCGGGAACGCGCGGGAGGGCGGCGGGAGCCCTGCCCGGCCGGCGGGCGCTGGGGCCTCGTGTCGCGCGCCGGCGGTTTGCCGGGCCGCCGCCGATCCTCTAGACGGCCGGCTTTCCCCGAGCGTGCAAGGCTCCGAGGTCCGCATGTCCAGTTCCTTCGGCGCCGTTCCAGCCCCCTGCGGCCAGCTTTCGGGCGCCGTGCCCATGTACGTCTCGCCCGAGCCGCTCAACCCCCAGCAGCACGCCGGGCTGGGCGGCAAAAGCGCGGGCCAGGGCGACACGCTGCTG
>CAXUCS010000528.1:330-1681 GCA_964249365.1 uncultured Caulobacteraceae bacterium
ACGCCGTTCCGCTTCGCCGCCACCGCCAGCGCGGTGCCGCTGCAGGTGACCGAGTTCGGGCCGGCGGGCCTGTGCTACCCCATCATCTTCGCCGGCGACGACAAGACGCCGCTGGCGGTGATGAGCATCCGCGCCGACGAGAACCTGTTCGTGAACGCGGACGGCGGCTTCGAGCCGGAGGCCTACATCCCCGCCTTCGTGCGGCGCTACCCCTTCGTGCTGGCCAACGACCCCGAGGGCCAGCGCATGGTGGTGTGCATCGACCGCGCGGCCTCCTTCCTGAACCCGGACGGCGCCATCAAGCTGTTCGAGGGCGGCGAGCCCACCGAGTACACCCGCACCGCCATCCAGTTCTGCCAGGACTTCGAGACCGAGCGCGCCCGCACCGAGAGCTTCGTCAAGCGGCTCAAGGACCTGGACCTGTTCGAGACGCGCCAGGCCAATTTCACGCCGCAGACCGCTGACGGCTCGCCCGGCGAGCCGGTGCAGGTGGCCGAGTACTTCGCCGTGGCCGAGGCCAGGATCAACGCGCTCCCGCCGGAGGTGCTGGTGGAGCTGCGCGACACGGGCGCCCTGCGCCAGATCTACGCCCACCTGGACTCGCTCTACATCTGGGACCGGCTGATCACCCGCACCGTGCTCCGCTTCCCGGCGACGGAAGGCACGGCCTGAGCGGCCCCCTGACGCGGAGGGCGCAGGCTAGGCGCCCGCCCCGCGGGCGAAGACGGAGCGGGTGAGGCAGGAGAAGACCAGGCGGCCGGCCTCGTCCAGGAGGTCGTGCTGGGCGATGACCACGCCCTTGTCGTCGCCCACCGGGTCCTTGGCGAGCACCGTCATGCGCCCCCGCAGCAGCTCGCCCACCGGCGGGTTGCGCATCCAGCGCAGGGCGTCGACGCCCAGCCGCTTGGTCTGCGGCCAGGCGCGCGCGGCCTCGCCGTCCAGCTTGGACCACAGGGCGTAGAGCATGGCGTCCGGCGCCCCGCCGTCCCGGTCCCAGCTGGGGGCGAAGCCCGTGCAGAAGGCCTCCAGCTGGCGCTCGTCCACCGCCGCCACCCCCAGGCTGGCGACCTGGCCGACCGTGATCTCGTCGTAATGGGCGGGCATGTGACCTCGGGAGCGGGGCGTCCGGCCCTATGACACCGGGAGCGGCCGGCTTGTCGAGCCGCTTGCAAGCGCGTGCGGCGATGACGACCTTGGCGGGGCGCGCGGGAACCACACAGGAGCGGCGGCTTGGGCCTGACATCCGGACGGACGATCGCGGCCCTGGCGGCGGCTGCAGTGCTGCTCGCGGGCGGCGCGCGGGCGGCCGACACCGTCAAGAACGGCCACGTCTCCCTGCGCCTGGCCGCGC
>CAXUCS010000528.1:1691-2002 GCA_964249365.1 uncultured Caulobacteraceae bacterium
ACCCGGTGCACAACGGTCATCTGGACATCATCGGCCG
Organism: uncultured Caulobacteraceae bacterium; assembly: GCA_964249365.1. Taxonomy (GTDB): domain Bacteria; phylum Pseudomonadota; class Alphaproteobacteria; order Caulobacterales; family Caulobacteraceae; genus CAHJWH01. The sequence goes on from CAXUCS010000528.1 coordinate 1,729, forward strand.
GGCCGCGCGCATTCTGGACCGGCTGGTGATCGGGGTGGCCGCCAGCGAAGGCAAGTCCCCGCTTTTCGGGCTGGAGGAGCGGATCGCCCCCGGCTGGCACACCTACTGGCGCAACCCCGGCGACAGCGGCGAGCCTACGGCCGTCAGCTGGACCCTGCCGCCGGGCTGGACCGCCGGGCCGATGGTCTGGCCCGCGCCCGAGCGCGTGTCCACCGGCCCGCTGGTCAGCTACGCCTACGTGGGGACGGTGGTGCTGCCCACGCCCATCCAGGTC